>CANRLN010000015.1 GCA_947631445.1 uncultured Clostridia bacterium | reverse complement strand
CTTTATATCGAAACCGAAGAAATTGCACCCCTGCTTATCGGCGAATGGGGCGGATTTATGGACGGTGGCCCTAACCAAGCATGGATGACCGATTTAAGAAAACTTCTTTGCACATATCATATCAATCACACATTCTGGTGCTTAAACCCTAACTCCGGCGACACCGGCGGACTTCTTGACAACAGCTGGGTAAACTGGGACGAAGAAAAATATTCATTTGTTAAAGAATCCCTTTGGCAGGAAAACGGAAAATTTGTAGGTCTTGACCACGATGTTCCGCTTGGCTCAAACGGTATTTCACTTTCTCAAGCAAAGGGTCTTAACGGCTAAATAATATCATAACTTTAAAACTAAGACTACAAGTATCGACTCAAAATTATTTACTTGTAGTCTTTTTTTACCCAAAATGTTTTATTCAAAATCAAACTATTTAATTATAGTTTAATTTTTAACCCATAGCATTTTTCCGCCATGGGCAGAGAACAAAATTTTTTACTCATCTGATAAGTATATTTTAAACAAAAGAAAGGAAGTATTTATCCATGAAAAATAATACCAAATTAACAATTGCTATTTCTGCTCTCGCTGTATCGGCTGTCGCTGGAGCATCAAAACAACTGCTTAACTATGTAAAAAAGCAGAAAGAAAAGCGTAAAATGCAACAGGAATGTGGCAGGCTTAAGAAACAACTTAAAGTATCCACGGTTATGGACTATGTCGACCAAACAGACACCCTCGAAAAGCTCGGTGAAAATCTTAATGATGCAAAATATTTGAAAAATGTTGAAAACTTTGAACTGCTTATTGCAGAACTTAAAAAATGTAATTTGCTTAAAGAAAATGCTAATCTTCCCACAACTGAAAATAAGACCAACGAAACCAAAGAAATTCCAACCGATACAACAACCCCAGTTCCTCCTAAAATTGACCCAACTGTTGTTGATAGCATTTTAAATCCAGAACCAATCGAAGAAGTTTGTGAAGATGTTGACCAAAGACCAATTGAGGAAATTTGCAAAGATGTTGATGGAAACCGTCCTATTAATGCACAAGATGAATTGAAATTTCTTCATCATATATTTAATCAAAAAGGTGCATATCATATATTTAAAAATACTACTATAAAATTCACCAAAGACAATAAAAACAATTCAGAAAGTGGATACCACTGCACATATTTTGTGTTCACACAGGGTAGCATTTATATTTTAAAGCGTGAATATACAAATATAGCAAATGCTACAATAGAGAAATCCACTCCAAAGATTAAATTTATTGCAGACAGAAGAACTAATATCATTAACAATCCTACTTTTCTTTTTGAAAAATGTCGCAATTTTGTACAAAAACAGCTTGATTCAATGCTTAAAAGCGTCAACGTGAAACATTTAAAGGTTGCTGGATATGTCATCTTTAATATCAATAACAAACTATTTGTTAATCAAACAACTCTACCACTTGTGACAAACCTTAAGGCACTTCGAGAAAAAGTTATGGCTCAGAAAAATATTATCTCGGAAGAAGAATTTTATGCGTTGATTAAAGTTATTGCAGAAAAACTTAACTCAAACGACAATATATTTGAAGAAAAGATTTTTAGTGACTTCGCTAATTCTTTCTTAGAAAAAACTAAAAAAAAAGCCTTGACATAGTTTTAAACAATCCCTCACTTAAAAACAACTCCAAAGACGCTAAAACGCAGTTTTCTAAATTTGTAGAAGATTTGAAAAATTCTAAGTCAAATTCTGTTTTTAAAAATATCTATTTATTAGAAAAACAAATAAAAAATTCCGCCGTGAAATTTGACCATCTGCTTGTAACCTCTAAAGGGATTATAGTGCTTGAGATAATTGATTATCCTGGTGAAATTCATGGCTCTGAAAATAAAAAGACTTGGGAATCCATCTGCAAGAACACTCAAAACAATACTAAATTTGTATTTGAAAATCCCGTTTTGCCACTTGCAAAATCTCATAATTTTATTCAAAAGCTTGTTGATAACAACCTGCCAGTATTTAGCTATGTTCTTACACTTAATTCAATGCAGTTTAAGACAGATGTCAACCAAAAAATACTGACATTTGATAAATTTAAAACTACGTTTGAAAACCTTGAAGATGTTCCAAAAAATAAGCTTGAAAAGGCAAAAACATTGATAAAAGAAAAAAATTACCATAAACCAAAAAATTATCAAAGCAGGTAAGGAAGCTGAAAGAAAAACTTATAATGTATTAAGAAATTTTCTTGCTCCCTCAAAAAATTATTTTATTTATAATAACGTTTTTTTAAAAACTCCTGAAAGTGTTACCAATCTGTCTTATTACGAAATCGACCACCTTGTTTTATGCCGTCAAGGAATTTTCGTAGTCGAAACTAAAGGCTATATTGGAATAATAACTGGTAAGTATAATTCAAGCAACTGGACTAAACAATTAGACAAACTCGAAAGAAAACAATCGTTTAGAAACCCATTAAAACAAAATTTAAATCATGTAAAAGCATTAAAAGACATTCTTTATACAAAACTTGACATATCCTATTATAAGTTGACAAACGATATTTCCAATTGTGTAGTCTTTTCCAATTCGACCTGTCAATTGAAAATAAGCAACAGTTGCAAACCTTATGTGTTTAAAGGTGCAAACCTGCTTGTAAAAAAAATAACCAGTTCTGAATCAATTATAAGCCAAGAACAGTTGGAAAAACTTAACAATGTTGTTCTTGAAAATATTATTGTTAAACCCAGCAAGGAATTGATAGAACAGCATAATCAAGAAATAAAAAAGATTTGTGAAACACAGTAGCCCTAAAACAAAAATAAAATCTAAACGTGACCTGTTTTAAACAGGGTCGCTTTTTTTATTATTATAAAATTATTTTTTGGCAAAACCACCAAATTATATAGGATATATTTATGTAACAGTTATATAATATTGACGAGTGTTTAACAAAATTATGAAAAAGGATTGAAAAAATATTTTTTTTGTGATATAATATAATTAATAGTGAAAAAAAATAAACCGGTGCGTGTTACGCTAAGTCAGCAAGCTTTATACTTAATTTAATAATTGAAATGAAAGGACGGTTATTTTATGGATAAACAATTAGATTATGGCAGCTATTCTTCCTACAGAAGAACGGTTGCTTCTCTTGTTGATAAACTAAATCAACTGCTTGGCTACTGCGAAGAATTTTCGCTTTCCAATTCTGCCTGCTCAATAAAAGACACTATTTCTAAGGTTTCCGATGAACATTTTGAAGTGGCTATTGTTGGAGAGTTTAAACGTGGAAAGTCCACCCTTATCAATGCCCTTTTGGGACAGGAAATTCTTCCTGCCGATGTTCTTCCTGCCACGGCTACACTTAATCGTGTTACATATAGTGAAAATCCTTATGTTCAGGTGGAATATAAAAATGGCAAAAGCGAAAAGGTTTCTATTGAAGAACTGGAAAACTATGTCACCAAGCTTACCGCCGAAGCGGAAGAAACAGCTGAAACGGTAAAAGAGGCTACAGTTTATTATGATACTGATTTTTGTAAAAATCATGTGGATATTATTGACACTCCGGGGCTTAATGATGATGAGCAGATGACCAACGTCACCCTTTCTATACTTCCGACCATAGACGCTGCTGTATTTGTTATTAGTGCAAACTCTCCTTTCTCTCAGTTTGAAAAGGATTTTCTTGAAAGCAAAATGCTTACTTCCGATGTCGGAAGAATTATATTTATTGTAAACTGTTTTGGCACTTTCTCTCCCGCAGACGAACAAAGAATTGTCGACACGGTCAGAACCCGTATTACTAAATATGTTATGGAAAAAGCTAAAAAGGTAATGGGCGAGGACTCAAAGGAATTTGAGGTATATAAAAGAAAAATCGGTGTGCCTAAAGTAATCGGCGTGTATGCAAAAAAAGCTTTGGACGCCAAACAACAACATGACGAAAAACTGCTTGAGGAGAGTAATTTTAAAGAGTTTGAAAACGCTCTTGAAACCATGCTTACAAAGGAAAGAGGTACTATAACTCTCCAGATTATGGCAAACAAAGTGATTAATGCAGGCACAGAAGTGCTTAGCTCTATAACCCTTCGTCAAAATGCCCTTGCAATGGAATATGACGAGTTTATGGAAAAATATAAAAGTTCCACAGAAGAAATAGAGGATTTAAGACGTTTAAAGCGTCAGGAATTTGTTAAGATTAACAATGCCGCAAATCAGGTGTTTGAAAACCTTATGCCTATTCTTGACAACTATTGGAGAACCATTGAAGAGGCTGCAATGCAGGTTATTGATAATTTTGAAATGACTCAAGATGATTTAAAGCCAAATAAACTTAAAACAATTCATAAAAAGCTTAATGACAAGATAAAAGAAACAATTGAAAACAAGGCTCAGCTTATCTGTGAACAAATTCAAAATGAGATTAATATTGCAATTTCTGACGAGGCACAACGACTTCAAGATTTTGAGGACGAATTTTTTGCCGCTGTTGCAAGAATACAGCAACTTTTTGCAGTAAGCGAAAAGCACAAGACAAACGGCGGTGTTGCCGACCAGATTATTGGTGCAACCATTGGCACAGCAGGCTCTGTTATGGGCGGTATTTTTCTTGGATTTAGAGAGGCGGGCATAAAGGGTGCTTTGCTTGGTGGCTCAACCGGATTTGCAAGCTTTACCCTTACTTATTATGCAGCCATATTCTTTACGGGCATACTCGGCGTTTCGACAATTGCCGTTCCAGTTACCCTCTGCCTTGTGGCTATCGCCGGTCTTACAGGTACTTTTACGGGCAAATTTGCGGTTGATAAACTGCTGGTTAAAGAAAGAATAAGCAAATTTAAGGAAGATTTTAAATCGCAGGTAAGAAAACAGTTCCACGAAATGAAGGTTACAACCGACTTTACCGAAACGGTTAGACAACAGGTTGTAACAGCTTTTGACGGACTTAAAAGCAAGATTGAGGACGAAGCAGAAAATATTCTTTCGGACACACAGGATACTCTTGACAATCTTAACAAGCTTAAAGAGTCCAAAACAACCATTTCCGAAAAGGAAAATGACAATCTTTCAAAAATAAGAACCGAAATAAGCACAATTCTTGCAGACGCTTATGTTATGCACAAGGAACTTACCGATACCATTCAGGCTTTCTCTACGCCCAACCAAAAAAACAAACAGAATTAGAATTGGGGGTTAATTGATTAAATGAGTGTTGAAATGAACTTTAACGACTGTCTGAAAAACAATGACGAAAACCCTCTTTTAAAAATAGATGTTACCTTTAAGTCCTATCTTAATTCTTACAACAGAAGCTTTAAAAATCATCTGGTCGGAAATAATCTTGACTATGTTTTCGATTCGGATTTTGCTGTAAGGCAAAAAATAGCGGGGCTTTCGGGTTGGGGGAAATTTTCCAAAACTATCCTTGCCGAGGACATTCCTGCCGAAATGAAATTTTTACATATGAATTTTAATCAGGTAGGTTCGCTTAAATATCCCGAAGTTTATAATATTGCCAAAAAATGTTCCCAAAGACTGGAGCTTAATCTCCCAACCGTCTTTGTAAGGGAGGATATTGGCAAACCAATTATATATTCACTGGTCAGCAATACAATTGACCCTTGCGTTGTAATATCAAAAGAACTGGTTCAGGAATATTCGAGCGATGAACTTACCTTTGCAGTCGGTAGCGAATTTGGAAAAATTCAGAATAATCATTGTGTTTATAACCTTGCCTGCAACTATATTTTTAAATACCATGCAATGAAAAAATTTTCTTATAATATACCTATGGGAAATCAGCTGGAATATTCCTTGCAGGAATGGATGAATTTTGGGGATATAACTGCTGACCGTGCGGCAATGGTCTGCCTTGACAATCCCCATGAATTTCCTAATATCCTTGCACAAATGTATAAAAAAGGATATGTTGACGGATACGGAAGAAGCTATCCCAGCATTGATATTCTGGGAGTTTCTTTAATGGCAAAAAATATAAGGGTAGTCCCTGCAAGGGACATTTATCTCAGCAAAAAATATACAGAAATTGAAAAACGCCTGCTTTGTGCTTACGAATTTTTAAGTTGCGAAAGTTTGTATAGCTGGAGAAAGGATATAAAATGTTGCGACCATTATGTTACGGGGCAGGTTTGCGATGTAAGATGCAACGTTATACTAAGTAGTGAAAATTAATATAAATAGGAGGTGAAAAAAATGGCAATTGATATATATGACAGCTGTTCGACAGATATAAAAATGCTAAGCATGGGAATAAAAAATATTGCCCGTGACAAGGTGCTTATAAAAAATATGCCGGACAGCTTTTCCAAAAGTCTTAATTCATGGATAAGCGTTATAAACAAACGCCTTGAAGAACCCTTTACACTGGTTGTTCTGGGAGATTTTAAAAGAGGAAAAAGCACCATAATAAATGCTATTTTGGGAACAGAACTTGCTCCTGTAAACGTTTCTCCCGAAACCTATACAATAAACGAAATTTCATATGGCGAGCAAACCAAATGTAGTGCGGTTCTTACCAATGGCAGAATTGTTGATATTGAGCTTGAAGATATTGTAAGAGAAAATATGGACGAGCTTAGCCAAAAACTTCCTGCCCCCATTGAATATATAGATATAAAATATAATTCGGAAATTCTGAAAGAATTAAGAATAGTGGATACTCCCGGACTTTCGGATTTAGACGAACTTGACGACCGTGTGGCAAACTATCTTATTAATGCCGACGCTATTATTTATGTTGCGTCGGCACTGCTTCCGATTTCCGAATCCGAACAGCTTTTTATTTCAAGCCATGTTCAGCCACAAAGATTTGGTGTGCTTTATATTCTTGTGAATATGCTGGACGCTCTTAATTCGCAAAGGGATATTGATAGAATTTTAAACCGAGTTTCCACAATTGCCGATTCGCTTGTGCCGAATACAGCCATTTACGGAATAAGCGGAAATGACGAACTGGCAAGAAAAAATAATGCTCCCCGTCCGATTGACAAGGGAACAAGAGAATTTTATGAAACCCAGTTTTTTAAGTTTGAACTTTCGCTTAAGCGTGATATTATAATGAAAAAGGATATAATACGCTCCAAGAGGGTGCTTAATCTTCAGAGCAGTGCAATAAGCGATATACTAACACAAATTCGTATGTTTACCGAAGTGTGGGCATACGATGAACTTAAGCTTAAAAAGATAAGCGAGGATTTTGAAAGCAAATGCAAGGCTATTCGCAAAGCTTTGGACGATGCCAAGCCCAAATTGGAACTATCGCTTACCGAAATGGAACAGCAGGCACAGGTTTGGATGTATGAATTTTTCTCATATCTGCGTGAAAATGTTCTGGAGTGTCGCCCAAAGGTGGACGAAGAACAGATGCCGGCGATTCAGGGATTTACTGCAAACGATGTGGAAAAATATTTTTATTCTTATCTTATGGAGAAAATCGGCGAAGCTTACCGCAAGTGTATTGAAACCCACAAGGACAGAATAAACGAACTTGTGGACGCAATGAGCAAAAATATTGCAAAACAGCTTGGAATTGAAGAACTTTCGGAAGTTTCTCAGAATGCCTGCGTTGAACGAATTATGAACCGATTTAAAAATACTGTCACCAAAACAGTTATGGACATGACCATGCTCGGCTCTAACGAAAACTTCCCTAATACAACAATGGGCGATTTTAAAAAAATAATGAAACGCAAAAAGAAAACGGATATTATAGACACCGCTCTTGAAAACTTTGATAGTATCCGAACCAATACTTTAAAGGATATAAAATCGGCATATAGAGTGTTGAAAACAAATGCCTTTGACCGCCTTGAAGAAATTTTCAATGCACAGGTTGAGGCAGGGCGAGAAGCTCTTGAAATTGCAAAGGGAATGGACAAGGGAGTCAAAAGTGAGGAGTTTTCCATCTCGCTTGAAAAGGTCACCTATCAGCTTAAGAATTTTCAAAAGATTATTGCAAAATATATATAATAAAACTTTTATTATTAAGGGGCTTGTTGCCCCTTATATTTTATAAAAAATAACGGGAAAAAATATTTTCCCCCTAAACATAGTAAGAAAAATTGAAAGGACTTGTTTTTAATGAAAGTAGCAATTTGTGGATTGGGTCTTATTGGCGGAAGCCTTGCAAAGGCAATAAAGAAAAATACTTCTCATATAGTTTATGGAATGAACCGTACAAAATCGGTGGTAGACGAAGCTATAAAGCAGGAGGCTGTGGACTATGCCATAACCCCTGAAGAACTTGCGGATATGGACATTGTAATTCTGGGACTTTATCCACAGAAAACGGTTGATTTTGTTCTGGAGAATATTAATAATTTTAAAAAGGGGGCAATTGTCGCCGACACCTGCGGAATTAAAGAATATGTTGTAAATTCTCTTGAAAAACCTCTTGCCGAAAAAGGGATAAATTTTTTAGGCTGTCACCCAATGGCGGGTAGGGAATTTTCTGGTTTTGCTTATGCAACCGACAATCTTTTTGAAAATGCGAGCATGATTGTAACCCCGACCGAAAATACGCCGGCTGAAGTGGTGGCAAAAATGCGTGAGTTTTCCAAAGAAATAGGATTTGAGAGATATGTTGTAACAACTCCGCAAGAACATGACCGTATCATTGCTTATACTTCCCAGCTTGCCCATGTAGTTTCTTCTGCCTACATAAAAAGTCCTACCTGCAAAAAACAGGTTGGTTTTTCGGCAGGAAGCTTTAAAGACCTAACAAGGGTTGCAAAACTCAATCCCGAAATGTGGACATCGCTGTTTATTAAAAACAAAACGGCTCTTGTTAAAGAAATCGACTGCATTATTAAAAACCTTACTGAATATAGAGATTTAATTGATGGCGAAAAGGAACAGGAACTTTATGAAAGCCTTGCATATGGTACAAAATGCAAGGAGGATTCTATTGCCATGAATGTTAAAAGGGTTGAGGATATTATCAACAAGAGGGATAAAAAATAGCTAATTTACATTATAAAAAAATTTTTAAATATAATTAAAATTCCCCACCGTTTGGCGGGAAATTAAAACTATATTGGAATGTAAAAAAAAGTCTTTAGCAATATTAAAAATATCTTTGTTTGCCCCTCCTACGGCGGGGTAAACAATTAATAAAAATCTATTTTATAAAATTAGTGGTTGTTAATATAGTCAACAAGTGCATCTACCTTATCGGTTTTCTCCCATGCAACACCCAAATCTTCTCTGCCCATATGACCATAAGCAGCAATTTTTCTATACTGTGGTTTTCTAAGCTGGAGCGTTTCAATAATAGCGGAAGGACGCAGGTCAAAAACAGCGTTTACAGCCTCTGTAATTTTATCTTCGTCTACTGTTGCAGTGCCGAATGTATCAACCATAACCGAAACAGGGGTTGCAACACCAATTGCATAGGCAAGTTCAACTTCACATTTGCTTGCAAGTCCTGCCCTTACAATATTCTTTGCAACATATCTTGCGGCATATGCTGCCGAACGGTCAACCTTGGTTGGGTCTTTGCCCGAAAAAGCTCCGCCACCGTGGCGGGAATATCCACCATATGTATCAACGATAATTTTTCTTCCAGTAAGTCCCGAATCTCCCTGAGGGCCACCAACAACAAATCTTCCAGTAGGGTTGATATAATATTTTGTATTTTCGTCAACAAGGTTTGTGGGAATAATCTTGTCAATAACCTCTGCTTTAATATCCTTACGAATTTGATTTATATCAACATCAGCAGCGTGCTGAGAGGAAACAACAACCGTATCAATTCTGTAAGGCTTGTCATCTTTGTATTCAACAGTAACCTGAGTTTTGCCGTCAGGTCTTAAATATTCAAGAGTGCCATCACGGCGAACATCAGTAAGTTTTTTTGCAAGCTTATGGGCAAGTGAAATAGGCAAGGGCATAAGCTCGTCTGTTTCATCGCAAGCATAGCCGAACATCATTCCTTGGTCGCCTGCTCCGGTGTCTGCCTCAAGGCTCTTGTCGTTTTCTCTGCCCTCAATTGAGTTGTCAACACCCTGTGCAATGTCGGGAGATTGCTTATCAAGAGCTGTCATAATCGAGCAGGTGTAGCCGTCAAAGCCGTATTTTGCACGGTCGTATCCAATGTCTGTTATAACCTGTCTTGCAATAGAAGGAATATCCACAATTGCATTTGTGGTAATCTCGCCCATAATCATAACAAATCCTGTATTGGTGCAGGTTTCGCAGGCAACTCTTGAATAAGGGTCTTGTTTTAACATTTCGTCCAATATAGCATCTGAAATCTGGTCGCAGATTTTATCGGGGTGTCCTTCTGTAACCGATTCGGAAGTAAACAAAAAATTCTTCATAATAAAAACAACCTCCATGTAATTTTTTTAATAAGCAACAAAAAAAGCCTTTGGAAATTCCAAAGACCAAGCATTTTAAGTTTTGAATTTAAACTCATCTTTCGGAAAATCCGCAGGAATTGGCACCTTTTCCTTATTTTTTATTTTAAAAATAAGATTAGGTTGTCGGGCTTCACAGGACCTGTTTCCTCCACCACTCTTGATAAGTATGTCATTAAAAATGACGCTTTTTGTCGATATTTTCATTATACCACACTTTAGCCATTTTGTCAAGAACGATTATATAGAAAAATATTTATCAATACAACATTTTTTCAGCGACTTTATATAAAAATTATTTTTATTATTTATTTTCCCCGCCATAGGCGGGGAAAGCAAAGATATTTTTATTATTCCTCACCTGTGGAAGGGAAATATTGTAAACAAAATCTTTTTATAGTTAAGAAAAAACTAAAAATCAACAATTTTATAGGCAACAGAGTTTTGCATAATAAGCGGTTTGTTGTAAATAAAAAACACTGTTCCGCATTTATCCGCCTTTACTTCGCAAATCTTTTCGCCGTCCAGCGGATTATACACCTCTCCCAAAACCTGTCCTTCATAAACAGTATCGCCAATTTTAACAAGCGTTTTAAAAATACCGCCGTGTTCGGTGTGAACCTGCTGCATGGTGTTTTCTTCAATAATTCTTGAAACATACCCCGGTTTAACATTTGCCCTGACAATTCCCTCTGCCGAAAGAAAACGTAAAATAGCATCTACCGAAACTTGGGAAGCTTTTTCATCAACCGTTTCTGTGCCATAAGAATACACTGAAAATGCTTGTGTTTCCCAAATCTGCCAATTATAATTAAGGGTGGTGGTGTCATAAGGACGAGGTTTTCTTGTAAGAGCATAGGGAAGACCAAATTCAAGCATTTTTTCAGGCTGGCTAAATTCGGTTTTCATCATCTTAACATGAGGAAGAAAATCTCCGGACTGATAAAAGCTTGCAAGCTGTATACCAAATTTAAAACCTTGAACTTGTCGAAACACTCCATCAGCTATTCTCTGTGTTGTTTCTCCAAATTCATAGCCGGGAAACATACGGTTAATGTCTGTATTGTCCATTGTCCAAAAGCGTTTGCCAATATTCATGGAATAGTAGTTTATGCAAGGAACAACCATAATGCTTCTGCCCTCTGTAATTTCTCCTTGACGTTCAAGTTTTTTAAGAGCATGAACCACCTGCGAACAAATATACATTTGTTGCACTTCGTTTCCTCTTGTCGAACCAACAATACAAGCGGATTTTTCACCACTTCCAAAAGTAAAACCAATAACATCAAGATTTTCTCTGTAAGGCGATTTAAGGGAATATATAATCTGTTTTTTCATTTTAGTTTTCCTCCTCTCTTGATAAAATTCTTGCAATAAGCGAACCGCCGTAAACTACGGGATATTCCCTTAAGGTGAACAAAAGCCCCGAACAAACGGCTTTTACTGGTTCGCTTTCTGCTGTAAGAGGATTGAGAACCCTGCCTATAACATCACCTTTTTCAACCTCACTGCCAAATTCAACGTCCGAAACAAACACACCAGACGCATCGGAATTTACAAATCCAACCGCACCATCAAAAGAAACAATAGGCTGTCTAACCTCAAAATCGGGTTTTTCGCTCCACATTCCCAGTTCATAAAGCAGATTTATAATACCGTTTAAAAGCTGATATCCTAAATCTTTGTTGATACGCATACCGACACCAAGTTCTACAACAAGCGTTTTTGTGCCGATACTGTTAAGACTGTGGGCAAGGGTAGAACGCAAAACGGTAGCCGATTCATGCACCCACACAAAATCTATGTTCATCATTTTTGCAAGTGGCACAAGGCTTTCGGCGGTGTCACGGCTTATTCTTATTTGTGGGAGTTCACGCAAATAAATATTGGAGGCGTGAATATCAACGCAAACCTCCGAACCTTTAATATCCTCCACAATGGCATTACAAACACACTCCGCCATTGTTCCCTCCGAAAAACCGGGGAAAACCCTGTTCATATCGAGGTCAAAGCCGGGAATACCACGGGTTATGGAATCTATTCCAAGCGGATTAAGAGCAGGATATATATCCACCGTTCCATTAAGGCAACCTATATTCTTTTTGATATAATCGCCCACAAGCCATACGGCAAACTGTCCCTCCAGTTCATCACCGTGAGTTCCTGTAACAATACTTATTCTTTTTCCCTTTCCATTCTGATAGGTGTTTTTTCTGATTTTGAGCTTTTCGTTTACCGAAAGTTCGTTTTCTGCAACCGTTTGAATCATGTTTTTGAACCTTTCTGTTATTTTTATTTTTTGCAAAAATTATTTCTGCCACAAAACGCAACACCGGTTATCGGTGTTGCATTAAAAATAGGTCTGATTGTGTTTAATATAATAGTATGGAGATTGTTATTATTAAAAAGGAGTGGTTAAAAAAAATGAAAATGTTAAAAGTTTATTCAGACCCACTACACCAAGTATAACACTTGATATATATAGTCACACAAGCCAAAAGGTAGAGGTTTTGGAAAAAAGGTGCTGGGTTTGTAATTTGGATGTTTCAGAATTAAAAGGTGGGAGGGCTTGTGTGATTTTATATATCACCGACTTTTCAAAAGGATTAAAAAAATTATGAAAAGTCGGAAATATGCTTATTTTATTTCTTCAAGAGAAGATGTTACAACTTGAGATTGTGCTGAGGAAACTCCAAAAAGTATTCCACGGTCAATAGAGCAATCCACAAAATCCCGTCCTCTTGAAAGCACGATATAATCATCATTTGCGTGGCAGTTGTTGGTTGGGTCTATCCCTATCCACTTGCTATCGAAAAATTCGACCCAACTGTGTGTTTCACCATCACAAAAGGCAAGTCCTGCAACATATCGGCAAGCTATACCGTCCATTCTAAGAAAGCTTAAAAGAAGATGCGAATAGTCTTGACACACTCCTTTTTTGTAGGAAAAAGCAATGGCGGAAGTAGTTTTAACATTGGTTGAATATTTTTCATAGCTCATAAGGCTGTTTACTGTTTGTGACCAAAACAAAGCTCTTTCGGTAATGCTTACACTTTTACATTCCTGCTTTTCTTGCTGATAAAATTCTTTCATTTCATCATTAGGCAAGGTCATTTGAGATTGATATTTATAACAGGGAAGATAACCTTCACGGAGTGCATTATTTCGGCAAACAACCGCCGTTCCTGAAACCGAATAAACAAATTTATCATGAGGCTGGTCATATCGTCCCGAAACAACTGTGTTGCCGAAACTGTCGGTGTTTGTCCATGTCCTAACGGCAGGCACAAAATTAAGTTTAAGGTTTGAAATTCGCTGTTGGCTGTCTATTGTAGGAACACATCTTAAAGCAAAGCAATGAATATTAACGCTTGTTCCAATATCCAGCTGGGTTTGATAGGTAAAATTTATTTTTTTCATAATGAATTTTCCTTAATTTTACTAATTATTATTTTTATTTTCTCTGCCCACGGTGGGGAAAGCAATTAAAACAATCGGTTATCTACCAAAATCGGGAGAAAACCCCTCGCAATATGCCTAACTATGCTTTATTGCTGAAATTGAAACTGCTTTTGTGGTTTTGGTGTGGGGTTGGGGGTGAACATATTTGCAAGAGCCTGCAAAGCTTCGCCCAATCTTACCCTATAATTTTCCATTCCCGTAACTTCGGTAAGCACCGTAAGACTTTTGCGGTTATAATTATATGGAGAATTTCTTGGCATTTTAAGAAGTCTGGAGCAAAGCAGTTTAAATTCCGCATCAATTGCACTCAATGGATAACCAAGTCTAAAATATAAGTCAAGACGTTCAATAGATTTTCCAAGCCTTAAAATTGTGTTTGCCTCGTCAGAAATCATATAGTTGTCGACACAACCCCAAAAAGCAAACATATTGTCACGCAAAGGAATAAGAGAATATCTTAAAGCATTTGTGCTACTTTTGGAATTTCTTAATGTGTCAATTGCAAGTTGCAGATAAGAAAGAGCATTTGTTGAAATATGCTCACGCAAAACAATTCCGTTGTCATAAGCACGATTAAGACTATACGCAATAGAATTTACATTGTTTTCATCATAGAGAAAACTCTGCAAAAATTCCTGCCCATTTTTATAATCGTCTGCTAAACCTAAATTTTTAAGATACTCTTTGTATGAAATAACATCACCGTCAATCATATTGTCATAATATTTTAAAACAGATTCAAGCTCTGTAAACACCCTTACCGAGTATCTTCCAAGCCAAAAGAGCTTGTCGCTGTGTTCTATCGAGATAACACCCATGTGTCCTTGAAACCTCCTCCTTGAGATGAATTAACAACAAATGAATCGGGATTTCTTGAAAATCTTGTGAGTCCCGATGCCCACACTTTGGTTTGCGAACCCGAAAGCACAAAGGCTCTTAAATCGGCTTTTCTCATAACCTCTTTGCCATCTTCAATAATTGGCAGGTCAAGAAAATCGATAACCTCCTGTGCGATAAATCTTCTTGACTGGGTTTTAACAAGATTTTTCATCTTTTCAAGTTCTTCGCCCTTAAGGTCGCTTCCAAAAACAACGCCATATCCGCCGGCTTCAGAAACGTCTTTAATAACAAGTTTTTCAAAATTATCCAGCACATATTTTTTATCTTCTTCATAAAACGGCAGATATGTAGGAGCGTTTTTAAGTATTGGGTCTTGGTCAAGATAATATTTAATCATCTTAGGAACAAAATAGTAAATACCCTTGTCGTCCGCAACACCATTGCCCAAAGCATTTATAATAGCAACATTTCCTGCACGATAAACGTCCATAAGGTTTGGAATACCAATAAGCGATTCCGGCTCAAAGGTCATTGGGTCAAGATATTCGTCCGAAATTCGGCGATACAAAGCACCAACCCTGCTCTTAGTTCCCGAATAATCCCTATGATAAAGCACATTGTCCTCAACAAAAAGTTCGTTAGACTGCAAAAGGAGAGAGTCAGTACGCTCTGCAAGATAAGAATGTTCAAAATAAGCTGCATTATATCTTCCAGGGGTAAGAATAGCATTGACACCGCCACAGTTGCAGTAATCCATAACATCTTTAAGCATAATTGCATAGTTTCGATTGTCCACAACAGCATTATCCGAAAATACATTAGGAGCGGCAATTCTTGAAAGCTCTCTTGCAATAAGCGGATAGGAAGCACCCGATGGAATACGCAGGTTATCCTCAAGTATGTACCATTCGCCGTCCTTTGCTTGAACCAAATCTATTCCCGAAATATGGCTGTATATATTCTTTGGAGGAGTTACCCCCTCGCATTGGGGCAGATAGCCTTTAGAAATATAAACAAAATCCTCCGGAACGATTCCGTCCTTTATAATATGCTTGTCGTGATATATATCATACAGAAACATATTAAGGGCGTCCACACGCTGAACAAGTCCTTTTTCCATCTTTTCAAAATCTTTGTGGGAAATAACCCTTGGGATTGCATCAAATGGGAACAATTGTTCTTTAAAAGTCCCATTTTTATAAATACCAAATTTTACACCATATCTGGACATAAGAGCATTTATTTCATCAGCGTTTCCAACAGGTGTTGTAATTTGAGGAGCTTTATACATAAAATTCATCTCTCTTTGCTAAAAATATAAAAATAATAATAAAGCTTTACTAAAACAAACAAGAAAACAAAAAGAGCAAAGACAACCTATAAAAGCGTCTTTGCTCAATATTTATTTTACTATGTTTTTATTATAGCACATTATCCCCAATTTGTCAACTGTCGCATTGCATAAATAATGACAATTTTTTTGTGCAGATTTTATATATATTATTTTGGTGCAAAATACTATAATTCATAGCATTTTGCTTGCAATTTAAAGATTTTTATGGGACAAAAAATCTTTAAGGGCAATAAAAATATCTTTGTTTGCCTCGCCGTATGCGGGGCAAAAAATTAATAAAAATAATAACTATTTTTAGAATATTGCCATAGTATATTTTTAAATTTACAGGAAAAAATATATAAAGCAAAAAAGCCAAAAAGGAACGATTATATGCTTATAATATTTTTTCGTGCAATAATTCTGTACGCACTTGTAATATTCGCCATACGTCTTATGGGAAAACGTCAGCTTGGGGAACTTCAGCCCTCCGAACTGGTTATAACAATACTTGTTTCCAACATTGCCACACTGCCAATTGAGGATATAAATCTTCCGATGACAACGGGCATTATTCCGATTTTAACCCTTGTTTGCGTTGATGTGATAATGTCGGCAATAACCTTAAAAAGCCGTAAATTCCGCCGTATTATCTGTGGTTCGCCAAAGGTTATAATCTCGCATGGCAAGGTTGACCAAACCCAGCTTGACCGCCTGAGAATGTCCAACGATGACCTGCTTGCAGTTCTTCGTGGGCAGGATATATTCGATATATCGCAGGTTCAGTTTGCAATAATGGAAACAACCGGAAGTATCTCGGTTATGAAAAAGCAATCGCAGGATACCCTAACACCGCAGGATTTAAACATTCAAAAGGAGGATACCGACCCGCCTATTGTGGTTATCGAAAAGGGAAAAATCATAAAATCCAACACGGATTTTTTACAGCTAAAGCCAAAGGATATAGAAAAAATATGCCTGCACAACAAATGTACACCATCAGAGGTTTTTCTTATGACCCTTGACGGTTCGGGAAACAGTATTATAATAAAGGAGAACGGAAAATGAAAAGGGTAAAGCTTTGTGTTCTTATAATATTTATGATTATTTCCATGTCGATATATACCCTTTACACCCTCGGCAAACGAAATATAGAATTATATAAATACCTTGACCAAATCAAGCAGATTTATCTTGCCGACAAAAACGACCAACGCATTGAGCCACTTCTTGCCGAACTTGGTGGTTATTGGCGTGACTACTATGTCAACATTTCTTTTTTAATTCAATCCTCCCAGCTTGGCGATATTTCCGATTCGGTCGCAAGGCTTTATCCGCTATGGCAAAGCGATTGTGACGAATTTTTAAGTGAAATTGAATCTATCCGCTATCAAACCGCCCTTCTCTATGACAATGAATTTCCCAATCTGCACTCAATAATTTAAATTAATCTTAAAACACAAGCCGTCCAACCGCCGTCCTGCTTTTTCTCAATCACTTCAAAACCTTTTTCGGTTATAGCCGAAACAACCTGCTCCGCTCTTTCGTCAATAATTCCCGAAACCATAAGCAGACCGCCAGATTTTAAAAATCTTCCGAAAATTCCACTCATTGCAATAAGCACATCTGCAACTATATTAGCACAAATAAGGTCATAGCCGTTTCCAAGCTTTTCGCAAAGTTTTTCATCGCTTATAATATCTCCGCAAAAAACTTCATATTTATTGTTTGCTATATTATTTTTTTCAAAATTTTGACCGGCAATTCGCATAGCGTTTTCCTCAATGTCAACACTCTTACATTCGCTTGCTTCCAAAAGCATACTGCCAATGCCAAGAATACCGCTTCCACAACCCAAATCAAGCACCCTATCGCCTTTGTTAAGATATTTTTCAATAAACTCAAGACAAAGTCTTGTTGTGTAGTGCTGACCTGTTCCAAAAGAGGATTCGGGGTCGATTTCAAGAATTGTTCTGTTTTCTTCACCTTTGGGAACATCTTCCCATGACGGTTTTACAAGCAATTTTTTGCCCACACAAAACGGCTTAAAATATTGTTTCCAGTTGTTCGCCCAATCCTCCTGCTTTATTCCGTTTACTTCAATAGAAAGCTTGCCAAGAATAGAACTGTTTTCCGAATTTAAAAGCTCTGCAAGACCCTGTTTAACCTGCTCCAATTCTTTTTTTCCGCTATCGTTATCCTCAAGATAAAAAGTAACATGGGTGTCGCACTCACTCATTTCAGACATTAAATTTTCATCTATATAATCCCAATGCCCCTCTTTGCTTTGCAAAAATTCCTTAAAATCTTCTTTGTCCTCAATCACAAAACCGTCTATTCCCAAATCGGTAAGCTTTCCGGTTAAAATATCTATACCCTCAGTAAGTGTTTTAATTTTAATTTCAATCCAATTGTTTTCCATTTTAAATCTCCTTAACGCTGAATTTTTCTAAAACATATCCCAAAATTTTTCTTTCATCAACAACTTCACCTTTTATAGGGTAGTTTTCGCACATTTTATTAAAATCTTCCCTTGCTTTTTCCGCTGATTTATAATCTTTGTCATGCAAATCACAAACTATTTTGCAGGTGATTTTTGAAAGCATATATTTGTAGCCTTGCTTTATATAAGACCTCAGTTCTTTGGTACAGACACTTTCAAATCCTTCGCCGTCCCTCATTGCCACACACAATAATTTAACACATTTAAGTTCATTTTCAAGAAGTGGTATTGCTTTTTTATATTCAAGCAGTTTATCACATATTTTCTCTGCTTTTTCAAAATTTCCGCACACCATATTATAAGAAATCTCAATCATCACCGCATTTGTTTCAAGATTGTTTTGCGGTTCAATATCCTCCAGTCCAAGCGTTTCAATCGGCATATCCTCAATGCTTACTCCTTTGGTGTTTTGTGCTGAAAGGTACATAAGAGTATTTATTAATTTTCGAGTGCGTCTGCTTTTGGAAATATCCATAATATTCTTGCCGTCATTACCTATATTAATCGGAATAATATTTATAAGACCTATTGCAAAAGAAATCAAAGCAAACGCAGCAAAACTTATTGAAACAATTCCTTTAGGCACAAGAATAGTGACTAAAGCTCCAATAACACAAAGCAGGAAATTTACCAAAACCCCGCTTATATGATAAAGCAAAAAAGGCTGATTTTCAACTGTTTCAAGACTGGGTGGCGACATTAAGCATTGTCCGCCTGTTCCTGCAATTGAATATTTCTTTATGCAAAGTTTGCCGTTTTCTTTTATAAACATAATTTTACCAAAACGGATTGAAACAAATTCATATCCTGAAACAAAACCGCCAACCATATGCCCCATTTCATGTAAAACTGTATTTAAAAAAGAAGATATATAAATCACTGCAAGTATAACAATACTATTGCTCAAGTTTATAGAATCTAAAAAATATTTATCAGCAAATTTTGCAAACATAAATCCTGCAAACATACTAACTACAAAAAGCAGTAATATAACAATTAACTTTTTTATATTTTTTTTCATTTGTTCTCCTTAACTACAAAGCAGACGCTTTGCCCTGCGACAAAACGTCTGTTAATTGCATTATATGTAAGATTTTTATTAGAAAGCAGTGTCGGTGAGAACCTGATAAAGGTCATCATCAAAAGGCTTTTGCATACTGAGAGCCTCTTGAATGTCAACATCATAAATCTTGTTGTCCTTAATTCCAACAACTCGGTTACCGATACCCTTTTCAAGAAGTTCAACCGCATAGTGACCCATCTGGGTTGCAAGAACTCTGTCACGAACGGTAGGAGAACCACCACGCTGAACGTGTCCAAGAACAGTAGCACGGGTAGAAATACCTGTCTTTTGTTCAATTTCCTTGCCAAGAGCTTCAGCATTGCCGACACCTTCAGAAATAACAATGATAAAGTGCTTTTTCTTGCCACTGTCTTTAATATTTTTCATATTTTCGCAAATTGCATCAACATCATAATCCTTTTCAAGAATCATGCAGGTTTCAGCACCTGCGGCAATAGCAACATTTACAGCGATATAGCCTGCTCGTCTGCCCATAACCTCAACAACAGAACATCTGTCGTGGGACTGGGAGGTATCTCTAAGCTTATCAATCATTTCCATAGCGGTATTCATAGCAGTATCATAACCGATTGTGCTTTCTGTACACTGAATATCATTATCAATAGTACCGGGAAGACCAATACAAGGAATACCCGCAGCCGACAAATCAGCCGCACCTCTGAAAGAGCCGTCGCCTCCGATTACAACAATACCATCAAGACCAAGTTCAAGACATTTGTTCTTTGCCTTTTCAACTCCTGCTTTTTCACGGAATTCAGGACATCTTGCAGTATAAAGGATAGTACCACCACGCTGCATAATTCCCGAAACACTTGAAGCGTCAAGCTTTACAGTTTCGCCGTTAATAAGACCGTTGTAACCTCTTTGAATACCGATTACCTCCATGCCCTTGTTGACAGCTGTTCTTGTTACTGCACGGATAGCAGCATTCATTCCGGGAGCGTCGCCGCCGCTTGTTAAAACACCGATTTTCATAAACATATTCCTCCAAAATTGTAAAACATTTTTAGAATTTTAAACTGCAAAGCCACAAAATAAAACGTTTACTAAAACGGCTCTGCACAAACAAACAGGAAGTATACCTATTTATTTCATTATCTTTATAATACCACATTTTTCTCAACTTGTCAAGACTTTTTAAGACAATTGAAAACACAATATCTATGTTAAACAAACCCTTAAGAGAAAAAAACTTAATATTTATTAATAAGTACAAAAAATATACCAGCTCGGTATATTAACATTTTCCGACAGATTACGACAAAATTTTTTATAGATTTTTTTAGAAAAACCTATTATAATTACTATTCTTGTTATAACCACAAATTTTTCTTTATACATAATTGTTTTGCCAAGTTTGGCACAGAAAACAATTACCAATATATCCCCGCCACAGGCAGGGATATATTATTATTCAGCGTTCTGTTCGCTTTTGGTATCTTCGGAATTTTTAGCATCTTCTTTAGCAGCATTAATCTTTGCCTGATTTGCAACATTTTCGTCATACATACAAGGAATAACGTTTCCGTCAACGTCCTCAAACTGAATGTCAGCAATATAATAGCAAGCATCGTTATCGATACCCCATTTCATAATTGCAAGGCTTTGTGGTTCTGTGGTATTAACAAAAGAATAAACAGGCGAAACACCCGGTCTTACATAAAGCTCATAGTAAGCCCATTCGCTGTCCCATTCGGATTCGCCAAATTCAAGCAGTTCATTCCAGCCATTTCCTGCTTCTTCTGTGCCTGCATTGGTTCTTGGCTTGGTGGCAATTTTTCCGCCAAAGAAAGCAGGAACTTTACGTTCTTCGCCGTCCGAACCGGTTGCTGTGCCTACTGCCATTGTTACAACGTCAATACGAACCGCAAAAATATTAGGAAGCTGATATTCGTATCCCTCAAAAAGTTTGTCCATTTTAATATCAATCTTAGGAACTTTATACCTTCCCGAAGCGTCTTGGTCAAGGGTTACAACCTTAAGCATTGGTATTCCCTCAACCTGCTCAATAGAAAGTTTTACCCTTGATTCGTCATTTTGGTAATCATTTTCGCCAAAAGGAGCGGCGAAGTCGTCAACGTCCATGTCCATATTAAAAGTAAGAGAAGCTGTATTTATATTTTTAAGGGTATTTGGTATTTCGCTTTTTGGAATAGCCTTATCCTCCTCTTTGGTTAGTTCCTGTTCAGAGGATTCTTGTTCAGAAGATTTTTGTTCAGAATCTTCCTTGCCACTGTCCTGAGCATCAGTAGTAACCTTAGAATTTTCAGGGTCTTTTTCAACATCGTTTACCCCTTCTTTTTTGCAGGACGCAAACACAGAAGCGGACATAATCAAAGAAAGGGTTAAAGCAAGCAGTCTTTTCATAATATTTCCTCCAATAAATATCTTTTTTTAATAATAATCATTATACCACATTCGTTAAAATTTGTCAAGTTTTTTAATTTACATTAATTCGGCTATGGTTATTTATCAGCCTTTTGCACAAAAAAACAAGTTCTAAAATACATTTTTTTCTATTGCTGAGCAATTAAAATATCCTCCGGAAATTCGACCGGAGGATATGTAAAATATATAAGATATTAAAAATTACTTTTTCTTTCTTGTAACTGCCATAGCTACACCTGCAAGAGCCACGCCTGCAAAGGCAAGACCTGCTGTTGCACCGGTATCAGCGTTTGTAGAAGTTGTTGTAGCTGTGCTATTGTTTGATGTGCCAGCTGAAGAAGCGTCAGCTTTGGAAGAACTGGAGCTTGTAGAACTGCTTGAATCAGCCTTTGAAGAAGATGAAGAAGAAGCATCTGCTTTACTTTCAGAAGAACTTTCAACCTCGGAAGAAGATTCAGTTTCAGAGCTTGACTCATCTGTGCCACTTACAAGAGCATTTTTATCACCGCTTGTACCTTCTGAGAAAAGAACATTGCCGTCCTTATCAAGAAGTTCAAAATCTTCTACTGTATAGCCTTCGCCGTTGTCATCAAAGCTTTGCATTGCAACGCAGTAGTAACCATTCTTTTGTTCAAAGTCATTTCCTGCCCAAAGACCGTCAGCATTTGTGAAAGAGATTGTAGCTGTCTTAGCGTCTTTATCCTCAGAAATTTCAAGGTCCTTGTTAGCTTCTGGGTCAATCGAGCCGTCCTCAAGGGTTTTAGCTGTTCCGATTTTCCAGTCTTTCTGGTCCCAGCTTGCTGCATTACTACAAAGTACAATAGAACCACTGCTACCCCATGTATCGTCCTTAAAGAAGAAGTCACCGCCGATTGTTACCTTAACGGTTGTAACCTTTTCAAGATTGGCAACATCATCAAAGCTGATAACAGGGTGGTCGGATTCAGCACCATAAATCATTCTTTTAACAAGTGTTGTGCCAGGATTAATCCAGTTATCATTAATAGTGTTGATAGGGCCGCCATTTCCTGCAAAAGCTGTTACAGCAGAGGTAAGAACCGTTGCGGAAGCAAGAATACCCGCAAAAATTTTTGTAATTTTCATTATATTTTCCTCCTTAGTTTCAATCCTTTAAGCAAGTGTAATTATGAAAAGAAAACTTATGTTTTCATGGACTGAACTTTTTTGCGACCACCGCTTTTATTCCATATGTCGCAATCGGCTATGAAAATTATAAATAGCCTATAAATTATATTATATCAGATTTTCTCCGAAAAATCAAGTGGTTTTCACCAAATAAACAAAATTTATTTTAAAATTACCAACAAATTTCATATTAATATTTTGTATAATAATCACAAAAACCTTTATATTTTACAAATATTATCCAAAAAAACAGTATATAAGTATACTAAAATTATATTAAAAACAATTAATAATTTAGAGAAAATAATTTAGGGAAATTTTTGTAGTATTCTCCCGCCGTAAGCGTGGAAACAAACAAGATTTTTTAAATTAATTTTGTAAATATATTTTTTTGCAATCCAAATTGAACAGTACTATAATTTATATATTAAATGTTGCAAGAGCATTTAAATAATCCAATGTTGGAACAAATTCATTGCCGTGGCTTTCGCTTTCAAAAACTTTTTCGCCACTTCTATATGCTAAAACCTTTGCCATTGGAATTTGTTCCCAATGTTCTTTATCTAATGCAACTGTAGATATTATAACTCCATTTTTGTTTTCTTTTATGTATAGTGTATCTTTCATGTTCTTGTGAACAAAAAGCAGTTCGCCATCAAAAATCATAAAATTAAATTTGTTTCGTTTGGATAGGTTAAATGCAAGTTTTTTTACAATTTCACATCGTTTATGTTCGCCCAAATCGTTGTTTGAATTTAACCTAATTTCATTGTTGACAAGGTCTAACAAATACATAAACACACGTTCCGAATCCGTGTCGCCCTTTTGCTTTTCAAGATAGTTCATAAGCTTTGAGCCTGAATAAATCGTTCCATTATGAATAAATGTCCACTCTCTGCCCGCAATATCCTTTCCATAAAAAGGGTGGCAGTTTTCCTGCTTAATTTTACCCACTGTTGCCAAGCGAATATGCCCTAAAACATTTTTTTGTGGAGTTAAATTTTGCAAAATATCCTTGAGTTTTTGAGAATTTACTGCTTTTATCGGCTCTTTAAAACGCCTGATATTACCATTTTCGTTATACATAATACCGTATCCATGAGGGTGTTTTACAGAATGTGAAAAAAATTCTTTTAAATATTTTGTAATGTCGCTATTTCTTTTTAAACTTGCTCCGAATAATTCACACATCTTAATTCTCCTTTGTACAATGTATCCTCGTTCATAAGGTTTGTATAAATAATTTCAGCATATCTCTTTTTTATAAGTTTATTAATTTGATAGTTAATAATCTTTTCAGCTTTCTTGTTGCCTTTAAAAAAGGCTTTCATGTCATTTAAAATTTCTGTGGCTTTTATAACAATGTTCTGCCCGTCTATTTGCACATCAGATAAATCATACTTCGCCGAGTTTTTGTGATTTTTTATTGCTTCAATTTGCATTTTTTCATTAAAATCAAAATCATCTTTTTGAGATAGATATACAATAAAAATGTGAGCAAATTCCAAATCCTCTAAAAATATCCCATTGGGAGAAAGTGGGTTTAAATCAAACATTCTAAGCTCGATATGGTCAACGCCACTTTCAACCAAGCTGTTCAAACTGTTTTCACCTTTAGATTTTATTCTTATTGGCAGATAAAGTTCACTTTCCGAAAACAATGCACCCTTGTTGATATAATTTTTTACGCTTTTGCAGAAAGACTGGATACTTGAATAGTCAAGAATAGGCACAAACTGATTCCAATAACCATATTCTCCCGACCTCATCGAACCATAACCTTTAAAAGCATTTCCACATTCGCCGTCATTGTCAAGTGATTTATCATAAACAGGGCTGGAGGCGGTAAGCATGGTTAAAAGCCAACTGTTTACACTCAAATGTTTTAACAACTTAAGATAGAAATTATCTTTTTCGTTTCGGTTGCCATTAAGATATTTTTTATCAAAAGAAAAGTTAAAATGAATACCAGAATAAAGCATCAACTTTTTTCCATATCTTCTTTGTAAATTCACCCTATAATCATGTTTACTTCCAAGTTCACCGCTATATTCGGCTATTCTAATATCATCTTCGTTGTTAAAATGTGGAGGATTGGAATATAACCACAATCTTTCACCCATTTTAACAAGTTTATTTTCAGCCTTTTCAGAAAATTCCTTTAAAGAATTATATGCTGTTTCAACACTTTCACATACGGGGGTTATTATTTCAAGCTGATTTTCACAAAAATCCTTTGACAAATGCTTGTTTGTAAAAGGGTGCAAGGTTTGCGATAGTTTATAATCTTTAGTCACTCTTAAAGTTTCACGTTCAATTCCAAATTTTCCGTTAAAGATATAATCTTCATTAAGCTCCAAAGTTATTCCTCCTCAGCCAATAATTTAGAATATTTTTCAATAAAATATCCCATTTCTTTTCCATTTTCCAAACCGTTGACAATTTCAAGTGCAGGGTTGGTCAATTTTTCTGCACGGTCGAAAAGCGGACGGAGCAATATTTCTTCGCCAAATCCACGGCTTTTTAAACCAACGCTTGCAATAGACAAAATTGTTTTTAAATCTTTTTTAAGTTCATGCCTATCCACCCAATCGGGAAGCTTGCGTTTTGACATCAACTTTTGAAGTTCCAACGCATTATAACCATGTGTATACAAAACATTTTCATTATATACAAACTCTTTAAGTTTTTCAAGGTTTAAAAGGCAACCTATGTGAAATGCTGCAACGGTCATGCTTTCGCTAATTGGCTGTGTGCAAGAGCTTCTAAATTCAATTGTACCTCTAAAGGTCAAGTCCTCAAACTTAAAGGTTCTAAAATGTTCAATATCGGATAGTTCAGGCTTAAAAACAATTGTTCTATATTTTTCGCCGTCAAAATATTCACCCTCAATTTTATCCAGCTTAAAATAATCGCTAATTGGAACGGGGGTAAAATTAATATATTTTCCGTTACGCATTGTGCAATAGATACTTTGGGTTTTTATATAATTCAAAAGTTCCTCTGCATTTACAATATCCTCATCAAACATTCCAATGTTGTGTGGATTGTATCCCTGCATACTATGTTCCCAAAGCATATTTCTTGAACACAAATATTGGGGAGAATCGCTCATATATGAATTTGCAAAAATCAAAGCTTTAAACGGTTCAAGTCTGCCAAATGTGTTTATAACGTCAATAAGATTTTCATAATTTACATCAAGCTGAACCTGCGAGGCACTGGCAAATGTAGCAAAGTCGGGGCGATTGTGAAAAACCGTTTCGCATTTGCCTTTATAATTTTTATACGAATGTAAATAATGGTAAAGCATACGATAACGTTCGTTTGGCACGGGTATATTGTGGTTTACGTTGTAATTAGGGTTTATTCCCATTCCAGTGAGAGTATATCCATATTCAGCAAAAACCTTGTTAAGATAAGAATAATATTTTTCAAATCGTTTTTTTATCTCAAAAAGATTTTTTCCCTTGCCAAGAGAAATTTCCAAATTTAAATATGCACAATCAAACGACAAATCATCGCCCGTTTGTTTGTCAATCATCGAATTTACATTGCCGTCAGCATCTCTGCCAGCAATTTTAAAATTAAAATATTCTCTAAAACGTTTTGCAACTTCGATTGAAACCCATTCTTCTCCAGCCTCTCCCGAAAGATTAACAACAGGCATTTCAATTTCTATTCCAATATTCAATTCTCTTTTTTTCTTTGTTGGCAAAATATATCTATTGTAAATAGCATTATCTATAATTTCCTGTGTCATTAAAAATCATTCCTTTTTTTATTTAAACTTGGTTCGCTAAATCCTGTGCCATTTTTAAAATTTCATTGCTTTTATCGGGAAGATTTGACAAATAGGTTATGGTCAATTTTTTTTGAGGATATGCAAGGCATTTTTGCCCCCATTTTCCACTTATAGCATAGTGGTTGGGATAAACCCATACAAAATAACCATAACCATCATTATCACTTTGTGTATACTTTGTGGTCATTTTTTCAATCCATTTTGACGGCACAATTTGTTTTCCATTATATTTTCCGTTGCAACGCATAAGTTCGCCGATTTTAGCCAGTTCACCGACCGTTAATTGCATACCAGTTGCCCCATAAAATCTACCTTTGGGGCAGGTACTCGCCTTTACATAATCAATATCCAATTTTGAAAATAAATTTTCGTTAAGATATTTTTCAAAAGGTTCTTTTGCAATTGTTTCCGCAATAACTCCCACCAAATATGCTGAAATGTTTGAATAGGATATTTTGTTTTGTTTTAAAAAATTTTTATTGACAAGCAATGAAAATTCAAGCCAATCTTCACCATCGGGACGAAAAGGAAAACCATTTATAGACATTGTCAAAAAATCTTCAATTGTAAGTTTTTTAAAAATATCATAGCTTTTTTGGGGCATTATTTTTAAATATTCTTTGGGCAAAAAATCAGAAATCAAATCCTTTTCGGATACTTTTTCTTTCTGCCAAAGCAAACCCAAGCCTAAAGCGGTTATGGTTTTGGTTGCCGAATAGATTGGATAACGTATATTTTCATCAAAATATTTTTCAAAAATTGTTTTTCCCTCTTTGATTATTTTAATTCCATGAATCTCTAAATTTTTATCCTCAATCTGTTTTATAAACCTTTCAAACATAACAATTTCTCATTTCTTAAAAATTAAACATTTCGGTTGATAAATATCTTTCTCCCGTGTCTGGCATAAGTACAACAATTTTTTTGCCTTTGTTTTCCTCAAGTGTGGCAAGCTGTAGTCCTGCCCAAAGTGCCGCACCGCTTGATATTCCAACAAGAACCCCTTCGGCTTGTGCAACAGTTCTGCCCAATTTAAAAGCGTCATCGTTTTTAACCTTAATAATTTCATCAAAAATTTCTGTGTTAAGAATATCTGGAATAAACCCCGCACCTATCCCCTGAATTTTATGCGTTCCCACTTTCCCGCCTGAAATAATAGGAGAATCAAAAGGTTCAACCGCAACTATTTTAACATTAGGATTTTTAGATTTTAAATATTCTCCCACTCCAGAAATTGTACCACCCGTGCCAACACCCGCCACAAATATATCAACATTACCATTTAAATCTTGGTATATTTCTTTGCCGGTCGTAACCCTGTGGCACATTGGATTGACGGGGTTTACAAACTGACTGGGAATAAACGATGATTTAAATTCTTTTGCCAGTTGACCTGCCTTTAAAATAGCACCTTTCATTCCCATTTTTCCGTCCGTAAGAATAACCTCAGCACCATATGCCTTAATAATATTTCTACGTTCAACACTCATTGTTTCTGGCATGGTTATAATCAATCTATAACCCCTTGATGCACAAACCATCGCAAGACCTATTCCCGTATTTCCAGAGGTCGGTTCAATAATCACTGTATCTTTTGTAACAATACCTTGTTCTTCAGCTTCATTAATCATGCTTAGAGCAATTCTGTCTTTAACCGAACCTGCTGGATTAAAATACTCCAGTTTTGCATAAATTTCAGCTTTTGTTTTAAATTTCTTTTCAATATTATTAAGACGCAAAAGTGGAGTGTTTCCCACAAGTTCCGTAATACTATTAAAATATTTTCCCATAAATATCCCACCTATGTGATACCATAAAATAATAATTTTCAATTATCATATTATTCATATCAAATTACTATATTCATATCAAATTACTATACTTATTTTATCACATAATATCTCTTTTGTCAACTACTTGCTAAAATTTTTTTGAAAGATTGTAAATATAAAATATATTACAAGCCGGATTTTCACAATATATTAGAATATGTCACAATGTTTTTAAAATTAATTGTTTTAGTTTTTTTAATTTGTTTTTGAGTTAAATTAAAAAAATAAAAATTTCTTAAAAGTCTTTAATAACACTAAAAATATTTTTTCATTATAAATTATTCCCCCACCACAGGTGAGGGAATAACAAAAAAGTTCTTAAAATAAAAATTTTATACAATTTCAACCTTATATTTTTTCAGCCAATAATCAAGCTGTATTAAATATGCCATAATCTGAGGAATATTCATCAACTGACCATACCAAGCAATATCCTGCTTGCTGTCAAGCAAATTATACAAGGCTTTTTTGTCGCATATGTCATAAATTCTTGCATTTTTATCTTCAAGTGTTTCGTATAGCCTCTCACGCACTGCTTTTGTGTAGTTTGGATTGTGGGTTTTGGGATAAGGAGATTTTTTACGCCATGCAATTTCTTTTGGGAGATACTCCTCACAAGCCATTCTAAGCAAACCTTTTTCTCGTCCCTCATAGTCCTTAAACTCCCAAGGAACGTTATACAGATATTCAACAATTCTATAATCGCAAAATGGCACTCTTACTTCCAAGCCATTGTACATGGACATTCGGTCTTTTCGGTCAAGAAGCACCTGCATAAACCAATCAAGATTAAGCCTCATCATTTCACGCATACGCTTTTCCAACTCCGAAAGACCGCAGTTTTTAGGCACTTTGCTTGTAGAAAGCCTATACTTTGAATCAACAAATATGTGAGGATTAATCTTCTGCATTATATCAGACTTTACAAGGCTTGCTCTGTAATCTGTGGACTGCGACCAAGGGAAACCGTCTTTTTGTCTTATCTCTTTATCCCTATACCATGGATAACCGCCGAAAATTTCGTCCGCACATTCGCCCGAAAGTGCCATTTTGGCGTGCTGTCTTACACTCTTGCAAAATAGTAGTAGTGACGAATCCACATCTGCCATTCCCGGCAAATCTCTTGCCTGCACTGCCATGTAGAGAGCGTCCACAAGTTCGGGGGTATCAATCAGCACTTCCGTATGCTCCGACCCTAAATAATCCGACATTATCTTTATATATTCATAATCTGAATTGGGCTGAAAACGATTTTTCTTAAAATATTTTTCATTGTCAACATAGTTTACCGAAAAGGTTTTAAGCTGTTTGCCCTGCTTTGCAAGTTCTCTTGCGGAAACAGAAGATATTATGCTACTATCCAGACCGCCCGAAAGAAAAGTAACAAATCCCACATCGGAAACCGTCTGTCTTTTTATAGCATCGGTTACAAGAAAACGGGTTTTTTCAACCGTTGTTTCAAAATCATCTGTATGTGGAGTAATTTCCAAATCCCAATATTTGCGTATCCTAACGCTTGAATTACAGTAATATCCACAATGTGCGGGCGGAAGTTCGTATATATTTTTAAACACGCCATAACCCTGAGTTCTTGCAGGGCCAATAAGCATAATTTCAGCTATTGAGGTTATATCCGCCTGTGGTTTTATTTTTTTGCTTGCAAGAATCCCTTTTATTTCGCTTGCAAACATAAATTCGCCCATCGGTCTTGAATAGAAAAACGGCTTTACACCCATTCTATCCCTTGCAAAAAACAGCTTTTTGGTTTTGTGTTCCCAAACTGCAAAGGCAAAAATACCATTAAACTTTTCAACGCATTTATCTTTAAATTCAGCATAGCATTTTAGCACAACTTCGGTATCGCAGGAGGTTTCAAACAAATATCCCTTATGTACAAGTTCGTTTCTCAGCTCTGCCGTGTTATAAATTTCGCCATTATAAACAATTGTATACTCCTCATCGCCACGCTTAAAACTCATTGGTTGTTTGCCGTTTTCTGGGTCGATAATTGAAAGTCTTGTATGTACAAGGCAAACACCCTCTCCCATAAAAATTCCGTCCGAATCAGGTCCTCTATGTTTCAGTGCTGAACGCATTGCCCTTGCGGTGTCCATATTATCCTGAAAATTATTGCAAAATCCTGCTATTGCACACATAAAAATCACCTCTTAGCATTATATGCAAAGAGGTGATTTTGTGTTAATTACTAATCATAAATTTTTCGCCTGCATACCTCACAAGTCAAGTTCCTCCCACAACTGTTCAATAGGTCTGCTCTTTTTGCCGTCTTTAATATACTCATTATAGGCTTCATCTGCCAAAGTTAAATCAAATTCATCTTCAATTTTTTCAATTTCATCTTTAGTTTTTTCTTTTTCAATATACACCATAATATTCACCCTCTTTAAATTATAACCATACTCTAAAATATTTTAAAACTTGCAAACACTTAATTATTATTTATATTATATAATAATTTTAAGTTTATGTCAATAGTTTTTTAAAAAAATCCTCCACTATAATTAATAGTGGAGGAAAATTTTTTAATATTTATAAGCGTAGCTATAACCGTACTTTCTTTTGGTACTCTTAAGCTGACAGTTGGTGATAACCGCACCAAGGTTGTTAGCCTTTGCAAGACTACATTTTTCATTATAGCGGTTAATATCGTCATAGCTTGTGGACGATTGCTTGCAAACAAGCACAATACCTGCAGTTTCGCTTGAAAATACAAGGGCATCGGATACAACATTGATTGGCGGTGTGTCAATAAACACATAATCATATTGCTTTGAAAGCTTTTCAAGAAGTTCCTTCATTTTATCCGAACCAAGCATTTCGGCAGGGTTAGGAGGTGTAGGACCTGCACAAAGGAAGTCAAGATTAGGAGCAACCTCTTTGTTAATTGAATCTTCAAGTTTGGTTTCACCGCTCATAATAGTAGTGATACCCTTTTTGTTTTCAAGATTAAAACTTCTGTGGTCAACCGGTTTTCTAAGGTCGCAGTCCACAAGAATTGCTTTTTGACCATTTTGTGCAAAACAAATAGCAACATTAATTGAAGTGGTTGATTTACCTTCTGCTGCATTACAGCTTGAGATTTCAACAATATTGCTCTTGACTGTCGAGGTTGCAAAAATAAGATTGGTTCTAAGGCTCTTGTATGCCTCAACAACCGCAAACGGCAGGTCATCGGTAAGAATAGAACTTCTTACAACCTTGTCTTTATTGCCCTTCTTTTTGGAAATACTCGATTGCTTTTCTTTCTTCTTGTCCTTATCTTTTTGCTGATTGCTTGCGGTGTCGTAACCGCCATAACCGTATGATGAATAACCCTTCTTATTATTGGTCGCAAAAATATCAGGGATTTCGCCTAAAACGGCAATATCGCATTTTTCTTTAAGCTCAAGTCCGTCGGTTACTGTGTTGTCCATAAAGTAGCCGATAAGAATTATAACAAATGCAATAACAAATCCTCCAAGAAAGCCTATAATTGCAAATTTGGTTATGTTAGGTCCAGACGGGTGAAGTGGAACTTCCGCTGTACCGATTGTTTCGGCAGAAGTTGCACCAACAACCCTTGCAAGTTCCGCAGGAGCAATTTTAGACATAATATCACAGATATCTGCCGAAAGCTGTGCATTACCTGTTTTCACAGAAATGTTGAGTACTTCGGTCTGATTTACCGATGACATCGAAATACTTCCAAGCAGTGCGGGATAGGAAACATGGCTTGTTCCGTCCACGTCTGTTATAATCGGAAGATATTCAGAAATTTCCTGTGCCGAATAAGTCTTAAGAAGTTCCTGCGAAATCTGTTTCATAACCGAAGTGTCCGACAGAACTACAATATAGGTTTCAACAAGGTTTCTTGAGGTTGTAATTGCCTGATTGTCGATTGTTTCCGCCGTTTGTTCAGTATTGTTTGAGTTTCTTACATACATATTGACACTTGAGGTATATTCAAGTGGTTTAACAAATTTAGCATAGGAAAAAGCAACGCCAAATCCCAAAACGCTTAAAATAATAATAATATAAAGTTTTGACACTACAATAAAAAATAACTCTTTTATGTCAATTTCCTTTTCTTGTTCCATAGTTTCCTCCGTTTAATTTAATTTTTTTACTTGTTTTTTTTGAATTTAATTCTTCCAGAAAGCAGAATTGAATAATATACAACCGCCATAACAAATCCTGCAAATAGGGTCATTTCCATCAAAATTAAATATTTTTCAAGAATGGTATTTAAAAGAGAGGTTAAAGCCACCCTTAAATACTGAGTTTTAATAATTATATTTTCAAAATAATTAGTAAACTTTAAAATGGCGGCGGGGATAATTCCAATAAGTCCTGCCACAAAAACCGAAGTGGAAATCCAATAAAGCACACTATGCAAGTGATGTCTATTTATTCTAATAAGCAATAATACTAAAGCTATAATCAAGAATATCAAAGCATTTTTTGCAATATAAATATATTTTATATTGTTATGAATTTTTGTAAGAGCGTTGCCACGATTTAAGTATCTAAAAAACAGAAAATCCATATTGCTTTCGATATAAGAATGTGCCTTTTCAAGGGCTTTATCCCTAAGTTGCAGATATTTTGAATCTTTGGGGTCGATATTATTTTCCCCTGCATAATTATCAAAATAATCATAAACAGACTCATCTAATTTTGTAAAATTATAAGCTGTTTTAGGTATAGCCTCAGATTTTCCACTTAAATAATTGACATTTTGGTCAAAATAAGAAAAAGCCGACTCAGAAATAAGCACCCTATCCACCCCCTGCATATATACTTTAGCAGGAACACCGGTGCTTGCTTCAAGCTTTTTAAAATATTCTTCTATGTCGTTATAAACCATATCAATAACGGAATTTTGTGTTAAAATATCCGTATAGGTTTTAGTTTTAAGAACCGTTTGGGTCAAAAACATTATTGCCTCAAAGCTCAATATAAACAGTGTTAGAAACAAGGTTATAATAAAGCTTGGAACATAATGCCACAGTTTTATCTTGTGCATATATCACATATCCTAACTATTTTTATATAATATTAAAAGAGGGGTGGAGCTAAAAGTTTTTAGAGATAATAAAAGTATCTTTGCTTTCCCAGCCTACGGCAGGGAAAACAATTGATAAAAATTATTTTAAAAATTTTTAATCATAGAAACTCTTATCTATAACCTCACAAATAACCCCTATTCTGTCATCACTGCTTCCGGGCATACCATCTGTCCAACAGGTATAGAGGGTAAGCCGTTCATCTTCGGTGGGGGCAACATATGTTCTGTCGCTCTCTTTAAAATGAACAATTTCAGAAACCTGATAGGTAAATTTGCCATAGGTGGTTATAACCTCAACAAGGTCGCCTTGTTTGCAATTTGCCAGATTATAAAAAACTGTGTTGTTGTGACCACACACAACCGAATTTCCTTCCAGCCCAAAATAGGTTGAACCTGTGTATTGCCCTGCTCCTTTGCTTAGAATGTCATTATCCGTTCCCCAAAAAACAGGAACGTCTGTAATCCCAGCATTTTGGCAATTAACAATAGCATAAACATCGCCATAATATGGGTATATTATAGTATGCCCTAAAGTATCCTCTTTGTTTGAAACAAGGTCGGGAGCAGTACTACTGCGATAACTGCTTATAAGGCTTAGCCCCGAAACATCAGCTGTATTTTTACTGTTAAAAATAAATTCTGAATAGGTTTTTATTTTAGCAAATGGAACAGCCAAAACAGCGACAATAATACCACCAATAATCAAAAACATTAAGATTGGAGTTGTCCAAAAAGGCAACCATTTTTTAAAAGGATTTTTTTTAGAAGACTCTGACATATTTATATATCACTCTCCTTATTTTTCCTTGCAACAATAATAACTCCGCCAATTCCCAAAGTGACCACCAAAACAGCTATTGCAACTGCAATATAATTAACCTTAAATTCCAGCTCTCCGCCGGTTTCAGTTACAGCATTTTCAATAGCCATTGTTGTTCCGACACCTTGAGTCAAATTAGTTGTGTTGTGTTCTTTGCTAACCTGAACGGTTGTTAAATCTTCGGGAAGTTCAACCCCGTTCTTTTTTGCCATCGACATTACATCAGCAACCGTTCTTTTTGATTGCTTTTCAATATTTGATGAAATATAAACGGTAATGTTTCCCGATTCAACGTTTTCAACATCAACCTCAAGATTTATTCCAAGGTCTTTGGTTTTTTCTGAAATTTCCTTTAAAATTTCAACCTTTTCTTCTTTAGGAATTTCGTTATTGATTTGTTCTTTTTCTTGTTCGGTCAAATCTTCAACCTTTTTGCCAAATTTTTCATCGGCATATTTGGTAAGATATTCTCCGCCATAATAATTCATAAGATAAATCATTTGGTCATAGTCTGCTGAGGAAAAAGAACTATTGGTTGCAAGATAATTTTCAATCATAACGCAATAGTCCGAACGAATTCCGGAAGATTTTGCTGTGCTTATAACGTCCTCTTTGGAAGCAGCAAAGGCATTAACACCAAGCATTGAGCCACCGATTGACAAGGCAAGCAACACCGAACTGATTTTTTTAATAAAATTCATAATTGTTTCTCCTCTCCCATTTTATAACACTGCAAAATTACTTTTTGCAAAAATATATAGTTTAATAACTATACTATTTAATTATAGCATACTTTAGGCAAAAAATCAAGTACTTATCTTTCAAAAAAAACAAATTGGGAATAATTATAACTTAAAGTTTACTAACTTTTTCAAATTATATATTTTGCACAACTTTTGAGCAAATATATGTATTATGGTATGGCTATATTCCTATTTAATATGTATTGAAATTTACATTTTTTTGAAAAATATATTGATTTTTTATTATTAATATGGTATAATTATTTTATGAAAAAATTATTAATTGCAGAAAGGACGTGAGCATATTGACAAGTAATTTACAAAAAATCTTAAATTTAGTTCAAGGAAAAAGATTATTTATTCAAACTCACGACTTCCCCGACCCCGACGCAATAGCAAGTGCTTTCGGACTTCAAAAACTGCTTTTCTATCTTGGAGTTGATTCGCATATAGTATACAAAGGCAAGATTTCGAGAATATCCGCCACCAAAATGATTGAAATGTTTAATATAAAGCTTATAAATTATTTGGACGTTCCCGAAATGACCAAAAACGATGTCATAATAAATGTGGATTCACAGGTCAACAATGCAAATATAATAGAACTTCCTCCACAGAAAGTAGCCTGCATTGACCATCACCCCACAACAGTTCCTTGCGAAGAATATAAATTTAAAGATGTTAGAATAGTCGGCTCTTGCTCTTCAATTATAGCCGACTATTTTATTCAAAACAACGATATTGTAAAACTTTATCCCCACACTGCCACCGCTCTTTTGTATGGGCTTCAGATGGACACGGATAATTTCCGCCGAGGGATAAAGAGTTTTGATATTGAAATTTTTGGGTATCTACACAAGCTTGCCGACCAGAATATGCTCAACGAACTGCACAACAATCAGCTTGAAATAAGCGACCTTGACGCTTATCGAATGGCAATAAATACGGTTAAACTTTATAATAACATCGGATTTGCCTCAATTGATTTTGCCTGTGTTGATGGGCTTATTGCTGCCGTTTCGGAATTTATACTATCTATAAATAAGGTTGATTTTAGTGTGGTATATTCAAAGCGTCCTGACGGGCTTAAATTTTCCATAAGAAGTAAAAAAACAAATTTAAATGCCGGTCAAATAACCTCCACCGCCCTTGACGGAATTGGTTCGGGGGGCGGTCATGCAGCAATGGCTGGAGGATTTATTCCTATTGACAACCTCAACAAAATCAATTTTGATATAAACGAAGAAATTCAGAACAGATTTGCAAATGCAATTTTATTCTGCCAGCGGCTTGAAGATATATTAAATGGTAAAATATAATTTTGTTTAATCCCACTCATTGAATATAATATTTCCAACCGAAATTGGTTGATAATATTTTACCTGCTCTATTTCCATTTTAAACAGTTGATTTTCTATTTGGGGTGTAAAAGTAAAATTTAAATCTTCGGCGGAAGGCAAATTATAATTAGAAAAATTTAAGGCTAATTTATCAACATTTATAAATATTTTGTTTGCATATGAAAGTTTATTTACAAAAGCTATTTTAGGATAAAACTTATTTAAAAGCACATATATTTCATGATTCTGATAAATAAACTTTGTATAAAAATAATTCGTATCTTTGGGGTTGCAGATTTCTTTAAGGTGAAATTCTTTAGAAGTATTAGTTATCATATAACAATTTTGCTTAAATTCTTTAAAATAATTTGGAGCAATACTTAAACCCTTTCCAAAACCTGTTATTCCTTTAGGAAGCATATCAATCATATATTTTTATCCTTAATTTACAAATAAAAAACCTTAAAAGCATTCACTTTTAAGGTTTGGTTTTGATATAGCAGGGGCAGAAGGATTTGAACCCTCGGCACGTGGTTTTGGAGACCACTGCTCTACCAACTGAGCTATACCCCTATAAAAATGGGCCATCGGGGATTCGAACCCAGGACCGTCCGGTTATGAGCCGGATGCTCTGACCAGCTGAGCTAATGGCCCGAATTACTATGACCCGTACGAGATTCGAACTCGTGTTGACGGCGTGAGAGGCCGTAGTCTTAACCGCTTGACCAACGGGCCAATTTTTTGTTAGTACACCATCACGGACTCGAACCGTGGACCCACTGATTAAGAGTCAGTTGCTCTACCGACTGAGCTAATGGTGCTAATAAAAATATGTCGGCGACGACCAATTTTCCCAGGCAGTCGCCCGCCAAGTATCTTAGGCGAAGATGAGCTTAACTTCTGTGTTCGA
>CANRLN010000014.1 GCA_947631445.1 uncultured Clostridia bacterium | reverse complement strand
GGTGAAATTCAGCATTTGAAAAAGTGCGGAATTTCGGTATTTTTTAGTGTTGATAAGGTGATGCGTAGGGCGTTCCTGTTGCAAATACTATGCCTTTTCCGTCTGTTTTTTCATCAAGATAACGACATTTCAAAAATAAATCCAACGCTTTTTGGCTTGCGGAGCTTGAAATTCCTGCAACATTGCTAAGTTTGGTTGCCGTGAAAAGGTTTTTAAATTCGTGGGCTTCGTCTACAAAAATTTTATCTATGCCCATTTGTTCAAATGTGATAATATCGTCCTGTTCTTTTTTTGAGAGGTTTTCCAACTGTTTTTGCAAACTTTTTCTTGTTTGCTCCATTGCTTTAATTTGGAATTTGTTACCCTCTTGTCTTTTAAGTTCGGCAATTCCATTAATAATATCCTGCATTTGTTCGTTTAGTATATTTTCTTGTCGTTCTTTTGACATTGGTATATTGCCAAGTTGAGAATGACCAATAATTATTGCGTCAAAGTTTCCCATTGCGATTTTAGCAAATAGCTGTTGGCGATTTTCCTTTTTAAAATCTTTTTTGGTTGCAACAAGAATATTTGCTGAGGGGTAGAGTTTTTGAAAATCCGCTCCAATTTGTTCGGTAAGGTGATTAGGCACGGCAAAAAGCGATTTTGTACACAGTCCTAAACGCTTACTTTCCATAGCTGTTGCAATCATTTCAAAGGTTTTTCCTGCTCCAACCGAATGTGCAAAAAGCGTATTACCGCCAAACATAGCGTGTGCAATAGCGTTCTTTTGGTGGTCATGCAATTTAATTGCACTGTTCATCATTGGAAATGTGAGGTTAGAACCGTCATACTCACGAGGACGTGTTGAATTAAACAGTTCATTATAGTGTTTTACTATTTCGGTACGTCTTGTGGGGTCTTTGAAAATCCATGCTTTAAACTCACGCTTGATTTTTTCAGCACGTTGTTGAACAACTCTTGCTTTTTCAACATCAACAATGCTTTTATCTTTGGTCTTAAGCGGATTTTTAGGGTCGGGGACTTCAATTTTTCTGTATATTTTAGGCTCTTTTAAATTAAGCAGGTGTTCAAAAACTTCATATGCGTTCATATTGGGTGTGCCAAAGGTTGATGTTGATTTTACCGAACGGTCAGCATTTTTGTTATTGATATGCCATGTGTTGCTAACTTTCGAATATTCTACTGTAATTTTAGGCTGACGTTTGTTAAAGAAAGTTGTTTTATCCTGTCTGTTTTCGTTCGGTGTTTGAATTAGTTCATATATAAATTGCTTATAATATTTTGGCTCAATCCATGTAGCACCTAACTTTACATCAATATCCCCTGCTTTAAGCGGTTCAGGCATAACTTTTTGAAGTGCTACTACATTTTCATGAAAGTCTGAATCATATTCGGCAATTTCTTTAGCTATATTAAGTTTTTGAAAAATGTCGCCTGATAAATATTCGTTTGCTGTTTGATATTCATTTTCGGTGTGAGGAACTCTAAAAATCTCACCTTTTAGGTCATGTTTTAACTCATCTTCTGACATTTTAGTAAGCTTACTCATATATTCAAAATCTACCTTTGCTTTTTCGGCAATCGAAAGTGTCAAAGCTTCCATAGCTGTATCAACCTGTTCAACAGGCTTTACAGGAACAATTGTACGCTTGGTAAAAATGGCAGATTTTTTTATTAATTTTTCCTTGTCAAATTCATCTTCAAGTGCAGCAACAAGGTAATATGAAACGTCATCTTGCAAACGACAGTTTGATTTATTATAAGTTTTATGTAACAAACCATGCTTATTGTAAAAATCATCATACAAGCTATTAAGCTTGTTTTGCAACTCTTTTATTTCCTCATCAGGTTTATCAAGTTCTTGTGCAGTAAGCAATTCTCTTGTGGTATCACGCAACACTATAAACTTTTCTACTATCTTATATTTGGTATCTTGTGGCGAAAAATAAAATTCACAACTTGATTTGCCAAGCTTCATGTAAATATTTTTATCGTTTTCATCAATAAAAAGGCTATAATTACGCAGGTTCTCGGGTATAGTTACGTTGCTTAAGTTTGGTGGATAAACATCTTTTGATTTAATGTTAGATATTTTAGCTGAAAGCTTTGAAACGGCTGTTTTAAGCTTTTCTTTAAGATTAGATATTTTGTCACTAATTACTTTTGTTCCACTTGATTTAGGGTTTGTATCTTCCACCAAATTGCCCAATATCATATCAGAGTTCTGTTCAAAATATTTATTTATAGGCAGGTCGTTCACCTCTCCGCCATGAACCCAATCGGGAAGTTCTGTTTGTTTTTTCATTTGTGTTGCCGTTTTCTTTTGCAGGAAGATAATATCAGAAGTTGCTTCTGTTCCTGCGTTTTTGCTAAAAGTACCCGAGGGCAAGCGAATTGCACCAATAAGGTTTGCTTTTGTTGCAATCATTTCACGAATTTTTTCGTCCTTTTTATCCATTGTGCCAGTTGAGGTAACAAATGCAACTATACCACCGTTTTTTACCTTGTCAAGCGTTTCAAGGAAGAAATAGTCATGCAATTTTGCCGTACCATGAACATTATCAGTAAAGCCTAAATTGCCAAAAGGCACGTTGCCAATAGCAACATCGAAGCAATTATCTTGATAATTATTTTGTTCAAATCCCTTTATTTTTATATCGGCATTAGGATATATTTTTTGTGCAATACGTCCTGAAATGCTGTCTTTTTCTACTCCATATACAGTTGATTTTTTAGCTATTTTTTGTGGCATTCTACCCATAAAATTTCCTGTTCCACAGGCAGGTTCAAGGACTTTTCCACCTTTAAATCCGAATTTTTCTAAAGCATTGTAAATGCTATCAATAACAACTGGTGGAGTATAGAAAGCGTCCAACGTGGAAGACCTTGCAGAGATATATTCAGTTGCTGTTAAAACTTCTTTAAGTTGTGTATATTCGCTTGACCAGTCTGTATTTTCTTCGTCAAATGCTTGCGGAATTCCTCCCCAACCAACATATTTAGACAATATTTCTTTTTCTTGATTGGTTGCAGAACGGTTCTCCGTTTCAAGCATTTTAAGGGTTGTAATAGCTTGTATATTAGCCTTAAACTTGTCTTTTGCTGTACCCTCTCCAAGTTGTTCATTTTCAATATGAAAATAGTCAGAAGTTGTTTCCTCTTTCGTATTTTCTAAATCTTCAAGTGCATTGTGGTCAAAAATTGGAGTGCTTTCAGTTTGTCTTTCAATAACGGGTTCTTTGGTTTGTGCGAGTTCTTCAGCTTGTGTGGGTTCTTCGGCTTGTGCGAGTTCTTCGGCTTGTACGGGTTCTTCAGCTTGTGTGGGTTCTTCGGCTTGTGCGAGTTCTTCGGCTTGTACGGGTTCTTCAGCTTGTGCGGGTTCTTCAGCTTGTACGGGTTCTTCAGCTTGTACGGGTTCTTCAACTTGTGCGGGTTCTTCAGTTTGCTCTGTTTCCTTATCTTTTTTCAATAAGTCCTCGTCAATCCATTCATTATAAATATCAATAGTATTATAACTTTCTTGCATAATGCTAACGACATTGTAATTTTTATCATAACATCTAATAAGTAAATCATCACTTACATTACTATAATAATACCTTTGTGCTTTTTGGGTGGTGTCAAAAGTTGGTATATTGTCGTTTTCATCTTTATAGTAGCCTAATTTTTCACCATTTTCATTAACTTTGCAAAGTGCATATTTTCCGTCTAAATCGCTGTCATTAATTACATATTCTTCTTCTGTTTTATACTTACCAGTTAATTTTCCGTCAGTACGAACGATTGCTATAAATTCTTGTAAAGGTTCTTCAGAAATTACAGTATCATTAATTTGTTTAGCTATAGTTGATATTTTTTCTATATTATTTTCTGTCTGAAATGCCTTAAATCTATCTTCTAAATTTAATTTTGAAATATATTCATCAACATCATTAATAGTTAAGCCTTTTTCCGCCATTTTGTGTATAGATGTTTCAATTATAGCAAGCTTTTGTTCAGAAAGTCCCATGTGCTTAAATTGATTATATATTTCAAATTCACGGGTTGCAGTAGCAAGAGCATTCTCAAATTGTATTCTACTATTTTTGTCTATGTCAATATAGACTATTATACCTTTGTCATTCGTCATGCCACTATAAGTAACATATTTGTCAAGGAAAGGTTTGATATTTTGATATTGTTCAGGAGATATTTTTAACTGTTCATCAATTCCATGGTCAATTTCATTCCACTTTATATTTCCTATAAATTGGAAATTATGTTGCTTTCGTTTATCTTCAAAAAGTTGCTTTCTTGAATCGTGCATATTCTGAATAATTTCTTTAACCTTTTCAAAGTTCTCATGCTTTACAATTATTCTTGCAGAATTAAGTTTTTCATCAAACAAAGCATAAAAATCTATATTCTGTTCCTGCATAATCTTTGAAATTTTCAAAGCAAAGTCTTTAGGGAAACACAAAAAATTCACATCATTATTACCATGTGCGAGAATATCATGTGCATTTCCAATTTCATTTTGATTAGGTGTGAACGCAACTTTGGTTTTAATTATTGGAATATCCCCTAATATATTTTTGACAAAATTTACATCATTATCATTAATTGCAACATGAACCTTGCCATTTTTGAGATAAGAATAATAGTTAAGTCCATAATGTTCAAACTGTTGTTTCAGCTTATAATAATCATTTTGGGTAGTAGAAAACATACTTTTGTTTTTGTTGTCTACCATGTTAAACCAAACTTCATTGCCGTCAGTTTTAAGATTTTCAGAATTTTCAACTGCTTTTGTTTGTTGTTGGTTATTTAAGTCTACATTCCCATAGATAGAATTTAAACGTTTTATGTTTTCAAAAAGCCTCATAACGGAGTCAACATTTTTATAATCAATAATTAAACTTGCTTGTCCATTTACATCAACTCCAACCGAAAATGGTATATTTTTTCTATTTTTTATAGTTTCAGCTAAATTAAGCATTATTTCTTTATCGTCAGAAATAACATATTTGTTGGTTGTTATACCACTATTTGGATTGGAAAAATTAAAGTTATTGTAATTTTCAGATGGTTTAGTCACTTTGCTTACAGGAATATTATCGCCTAAAATACTTTTGAAAGCATTAACATTTTTAATGTTTGTAGCCAACTTAACCTGTCCATTTTGCTCGTAAGCATAGTAATTTAAACGTGATACTCCTAATCGTTCTTTTTTCAAATTATATTCAGCAGATGTAAGAGTAAAAACAACCTTTTCTCGGTTGTCGGTTAGTTTGTTCCATATTTCATTGCCATAATATCTAATTTGATTTCTCATTGTAAAATTTCCTTGTGTTTTATTATTTTCAATTGTTTTTTCAACAGGCTTTTTAATGCCTCTTAGTTGGTCGTTCCAGTCTTTGTACTCATCTTGGGGTTTTATTCGGTTAATTTGTGGGTACTGTTCTTGCAATCTTTCTACAAATTTGTTGCCTGCCTCGTCATTATCGCTACACAAATATATATTTTGTTGTGATATATTGTATTGTTGCATAGCCGTAAACACCACTTGTGGTTTTAATCCCATCATTGATATAAGGCGACAATTTTTCAATTTATCTTTATGCAGTTGATAGTAAGAAATCAAATCTATTGCACTTTCAAAAAACATAGCCTTTTCGCCATTATCAATTTTTATTTCAAAGCCATGACTTGCGTCAGAATTTGCAATAATCTGTTTGAATTTTTGACCGCTTAATGTTCCAACCGCTTCCGCACCAATCAATTTGCCATTGTCATCAAAGTATTTAAAAAGAGCGTTGTTGCGTTCAGCGTCTTGAGAAATTTTACCCTCTTTTACAAGATTGTTAATTATCTCTGTATCAATGCCTCTGGTTGTATTAAGATATGCAAAAACACGATTGTATTGTGAACTTTCTTTAATTTTAACTTCGCCTTTTGTTTGATTATAAATTGGTTTAGGTCTTTGAGGGTAAGAATAACTTTGATTTTGATGTTTATTTTGTTGATAATATCGGTCATAGCGTGTGCCATTAAGCATTTCTACAGCTTCTCTAAACGACAAATTCATATATTCTTCTAAAAATTTTATACTATCTTCACCAAAATCAATAGACCAATCTCTCCATGTCCAGCATCCTTCGTCTTGATGATAGCTTATTTTTATGCTATGTTTATCTTTCAACTTGAATGCTTTTTGACCGTGTGGTTCTAATTCAAATCCATGTAACCTAAGAAAATCAGGCAAATTTATTCTTCTTGCCTTATCAATTTCTTCTTGTGGTATGCTCAAGGTAATCACCTCTTTTATAATCTGTTGTCAATTTTGTTAGAAAAACATTCCCTCGTCATCTAACTCCAAATTCATTCTGTAATATATTATCGGAACAGTGTTGTCAAACGGTTTGGGATTATTGCATAAATCAAATAAAGCGTGTTCAAGCGAACATTTTATAACTGCACTATCCATTTCACCGTTGAAGATTTTTTCAATATCAAACCTCTTTTGTGAATGTAATTCTTCCAAAAGTGCCAATCCCTCGTCATTGTCAAACAACCCAAATAAAAAAATATTATCATAAACCGAACCGTTATCAGATGTTATAAGACCGTTTTCAACTTTAAAGAACGATTTTAACGGCAACAGTTCTTCGTTTTCACAATACTCAAAATCTTTTATTACACCATGAGCGGTTGTATCGTTAGGATAATATCGCTATTTTTCTTCAATTTTATCTTCCTTTCTGTTGTTTGTTTTCAAAAACTTTTAATAAATCATAAGAAGTTTTTAGAGATTGTCTTTAACAATTTTATTTTTTGGTTTTCCATTGATAATTTGTTTTGCCATTATAGTTATTTTCAATTATTTCAGGAAGAACGGTTGTTTTTCTGCCATTTGAAATATAAGATATTTCTTTTCCGTCAAGCAAGTTTTTCAATTGATTTTCTGTAAGCTCTTTGCCGTAAACTTTATTCAAGAACATTCCACATTTGCTCTTGCAATAAAAACCATATTTGCCCTTGACAACCTCACCGCCACATTTAGGGCATTTGCCAAGAGAAGAAGTATTGTTTGTAAATTTTCCACTGTTATCTACAATAGCATAAGTAGTACAAATATTTTTAACAAACTGTTCAATCTCATTCATAAAGCTGTATGCAGAATATTCCCCATGTTCGATTTGTTGCAATTTCATTTCCCAATCTGCTGTAAGTTTTGCCGACTTAATTTCTTCAGGAACAACCTCAACAAGCTGTGTTCCCTTTTCGGTAGCTGAAATTTTCTTGCCTTTGCGTTCAATATAGCCGTGTTTGCTGAGAGCTTCTATAATACCCGCCCTTGTAGCAGGTGTTCCCAAACCTTTCTTTTCGGTTTCTTCGTTGTATTCTTCTTGACCTGCGTGTTCCATAGCAGAAAGCAAGGTATCTTCAGTAAAAGCCTTTGGAGGTGCTGTAAAATGTTCGGATTTTTCAGCTACAACATATTCAAAAGTTTGCCCTACTGTAAGATTTGGTAACTTTGTTTCATTTGTATCATCATCAGTTTCAATTGATTTCCAACCATTTTGTAAAATAGATTTTCCGCTTGCTGAAAAAGAATTGTTTTCGCAAGTAATTGTAGCCTTGACCGATTCATATTTATGTGGTTCGGAAATAGCACAAACAAGCCTTAAAGCTATGATTTTAAGTATATTTTGTTGACCCTCGGGGAGTTCGTTCAAATTGGTGTTAGCTATATTTACAGTTGGGAGAATTGCGTGGTGACCTGTAACCTTTTTATTGTTTATAATACGCTTTATGTTAGGTTGTCCAACAACTGTAAATCCAAATGTATTAGCAACAGAATTTGAAACATCAATTGCTGTCTGTTCCATGTCATCGGTTATATATTCGCTGTCTGTACGGGGATATGTAGCAAGTTTACCCTCATAAAGCGATTGTAAATAGTCAAGGGTTTGTTGTGCTGTATAACCAAATTGTTTGTTTGCCTGTCGTTGCAGACTTGTGAGGTCAAAAAGCTTTGGAGGGTTAATAGTTTTAATTTCTTTGTTTACATCAGCAACCGTTGCCGTTTTGCCGTTGCAAATAACCGTTATTTCGTCTGCCTTGTTTTCGTTGTCAATGCATTCAGAAATCGCCTTAAATTCGCCCAAATTCAAGTCTACGGTGAAAAACTTTTGCTTTACAAAATTTTTAATATCCTTGTCACGCTTAACAATCATAGCAAGGGTTGGAGTTTGCACACGTCCAATATTTAAAGGATTTTTATATCGTACCGAAAACAATCTTGAACCATTCATGCCAACAATCCAATCGGCTTTGGCTCTTGAAAAGCCTGCGTCATACAAATTGTTATATTCAAAACCGTCCTTCAGGTTTGCAAGTCCTTGAGTGATAGCTGTTTCTTCAAGTGATGACACCCACAAACGCTTAACAGGCTTGTTGCTCCCTGAAAGATTATAAACATATCGGAAGATACATTCGCCTTCTCTGTCAGCGTCTGTGGCACAAATAATTTGTTCCACTCTGCCGTCATTAAGCAAAGATTTTAAAATATCAAATTGTTCCCTGCAATCCTTTGACACTTTGAATTTCCAATTATCGGGTATCATTGGGAGTTGTGAAAAATTCCAAGGCTTTTTTGCCCACTCTCCGCAATAATCGTCAGGATATAAAAGTCCCACCAAATGACCAAAGCACCAAGATACAATGTATCCGTTTCCCTCGGTGTAGCCGTTATTCTTGCTGTTTGCACCAACTACGGGTGCAATTGCCCTTGCTACTGAGGGCTTTTCTGCGATAATTAATTTCATATTAATTTACATTCCTTTCTAATATTAGAGTTTCTTTTAAAGTTAATTTTATTGAATTGATTACTTTTTTCAAAGTAGTTTGAGTTGTTATTAATGTCATTTTCATTATAAAAATGATTGAGTTGTATTAACCATTTTTCTATTAACCCTAAATCTAAAGTTTTTATTGGTTGAGAACTTTCAAGTTTGTCCTTCCAAATCATACAATTGTCACTAATAATTGCAACTGCTACCACTGTTACATTATTATTTAAAACAACTTTTTGTGCATTTTCAATGTAAGTAACAATACAATTTGTTTTGTCATGCACCATGGATATAATAGCTTTTGCAATTAAAGGATTCTCTGCGATAATTAATTTCATATTAATTCACATTCCTTTCTAATTTTAGCTTGCTGAAAAAGAATTTTTATATTTCGTCATCGTCTGTATCGTCATATTCGTCATAATACTCATCATCTTCGTTGTTATCTTGATTTTTAGATTTTTTTGAGAATATTCCCGATTTAAAAGCGAAAAATACAGCAACTCCAATAGTCACAATCAAAATTGCAATAAGCATAAACGTGAAACTATTTAAGGCAAACCCTGTTGAATTTGTACTTGTGTTGGAGTTTTCATTGCTTGCAATTGATGAAGAATAATAATCCTCCTCTTGCGTGGTGGTTGTTCGGTCGATTATTTTGTTTATTTCTTTGTAGTCATCATATGTTACATAAGAGCTTTCATCGGTACTATCAGGCAAAAGGCTATACAAATCATAATTATCAACCTTATTAAGAAAATACACGTTGTCCTGCCCGTCCTTGTCGGAATAGTCAACAAGTATATAGAAAACATCTCCGCTTTTGGTTGTCACGCTTGTAAACAACAATTCAGAATTATTGTAAATCACGTTATACATATTGCTGTCAATTAGGGTTGCGTTGCCGTCTGTATCATAGTGTGAATCGGTGTAATAGTCAATTCGGCTACTTGTTGATTGCTCGGTTTGGTCTTTATTTGTTGTGGCAACTGGTGGTTCTGTGGTCTGCTGTGCTTTATTATCTGGCATAGGTCTGTTCCTCCTGTTTTTGTTCTGTGATTTTTAATTCGGTTGCTGTATTGTCTGTTTTAGGCTGTTCAGCCTGTTTATTAGGCTTGCCCAAAAGCTCGCTAAGTTCTTCAAGTGTTAGCCCCGACTCGGCAATCAAATTAATGGCGTCAATCTGCTTTTGTGTGTCTGCAGATATTTTTTTAGCATTCTTTGCAACAATTTCTGCTTTAATCGTTTCAAGTTCGGCAAGTAATTCTTTTTTGGTTTGCGTTTCTTTTTGAATTTTTTCGTCACATTGTGCGATTTTGTTTCTAATGCTTATAGCTTTTTGTTCATTTTTGGTCATATATATTCCTCCATTAAAATTTGTCTGCGTTTAAAAAATTTTATCGCTCGTTCGGGAAATCTGTCGGTTATAAGGTTGTCAAAATATGTTATTGCTCCACAATTGGGATTTTGGCACTTGAAAACAACCAATTCTTTTCCTGTTGTCAATTTCTGTGAAATAATTTTTACGTCACTATCACAAAAAGAGCAATGACTTGTGTTAATTTTTCTGTTCATTCTTCTTAAAATCCTTTCTTTCACTTGATTTTTAATTGGAAATATGGTATTATATAAATATAGGAAATTTAAATAATATTTAAAATAAGGAGCGTTTTTTATGATAAAATTTAAGAATATTGTTGCCGTTTGCAGTGCCGTTGCCATTTCTTCCGTTTCCGCCTTTTCCGCTTTTGCTGATGATGAACATCAACTTAAGGAAAAGGCTTTAGATTTGCTATTTCGTAAATTTGTTTCTGAATGGATAGACAATGAAAGCTCCTTTGAACGTAGTAATATTAAGAATAATGAAATTGGTATATCGGAAAACTTTGTTGCAAGTTTTGAATATTCAACTATGAAAGAATATATATATAATTATTGTAATGTAAACTTACAAGATTGTTTAAATGAAAATTTTTATTCCACCAATCTTAATACATTAGATTCAGCATATGTTGAGTGGGCATATGTAGAAGGAAATTCTAAAATAAACGTTGAAATTACTGACACAGGAGATTATATAATTAGAGATGATGATTTAAATTATTATACTTTACAAGACATTGAGAATGGTTGGAATGTACTTGATAGCAACGGAAATATTTATAAAACATACTATTATTTGACCCAATATGCAGGAGCTTTTGACTTTTCTGAATATCTTGAGGACAATTCAGAAGATAATTCTGAAGATTATCCGCCAATAGAAGCTCATGCAATTACTGCCCCCCTGAAGCAACAGATGATGACCCTAACACCAACAATAATAATAATAATAATGATGATAGCTTAGTAGCTACTCCAGTGGCACAAGCAGATGTTGATTATTATAGCTCTAATACAAACTCTAACACAACAGCTAATACAACAGCTAATGCAGGTTCTCAAACTAATAGCAATAATCCAAACGCAGTTGTTGCAGTTGGAGGTAATAACCAACAAACAGCCACAATACCAAAGGCAAAAGCCTCAAAAAGTCAAGCGGAAGCCACTCCAACAACAACTCAACCGACAACTTCTGCCCAAAAAAATTACAATGTTGTAGGTACTGTTATTGGAACAATCACCGTTTTGGCAATATTGGGTGTATGTGGTTTCTTTGCCTACAAGAAATTTAAAAATAAGTCATAAATATTCCTCCTTTGGGTCGCCTTGCAATAAGGCGACTTTTTTAATATACAAATAACATAGGGTCTATACTTACATAATTTTTGTTTTCTTTGTCATTTGCAGAAGTCGATTTACTTACTTGTATTTGCATACAAATATAGCAGTAATGGCTATTAAAATGTTCTGCCCCTACGTTGGTGCCGTCATAGCAGTTATAGGACGGTGTGGCATATGCAAATTGTGTACCTTGCTTTACAATATCTCCTGCCTTATACTCAACCATATTGGGCGAGCTTTCATCAATCTTGTGTTGCAAGGGATAAACATTTCGCAGTGTAATTCGTACTTTGCTTTCTTTTTTGTCCCACAACAATATATTTTTTTCGGTTTCAAGCACTATTGTGTCAGAGTTTTTGTCAATGCTTACAATTTTAGCGTCCATGGGGCATAACAGTTTTTCATTGATAGCACAGGTTATATCAATAGCCGTATGGTTAATGATTTTTTCGGGTGTGTTAAGTCCGCAATGACGTTCATTCCAATGTTGCACATCATAGCCGTATTGATTGAAAATTCTATTGCTAAAAACAAGCGTATTCATATCTATGTCTTGAATTGGCGATATTATAGTTTGGTGGTTGCCACTTAAGGTATCGTTTTGGCAAAGCATTTGATAGTATTCATAAACATTGTTAAGTGGGTCATCTTCATTATCGGGTCTATACCACAAATTTTTTGCGATTTCATCAATTGTAATATTTTGACTTATACTGTAATGTAGCTCACATTCGGTGACATATTCCTCACGCTGATAATATCTATATAAAATACAGTTTGGATAACACCAACCGTTATTGTCTGATAGTTCTCGTTGAATGTCATCACGGTGGTTGTTCATAACATTACTAATTATTCCATAATCGTATATGCTATATCTATAAGCGTTAGTTATGCTGTCATAGCAATCTATTATATAGTTGTTTTTCTCATCATCTGTCATATAATCTACTACATAGTTCATTCCAAAAAGCATATCGGTATCGTATGAATTTATAAAGGTTGTCAAATTATCATTAGATGTTTGTATATAAATTCCACTTTGGGTTATGTAGTAATTGCCATTTCCATTGTAAACATTATATTGATATACTGCACTGTTGAAACTATTTGCACCACCGTAATTTTGTGTAACATCTTCAAAATAATAGCCAGTCTTTTTCATTTTATCATTGCAATTTAATATTTCATATGAATTTTCATTATAAGCAATATAATATTCTCCGTTTTCTACAATTTCTGTATCTTGTTTATGTAATTGATACAATTATTAGTAAATGGATAAACAAAGGAAGAAGAAGTCAAACAATAAAAATTTTCTGCCCCGCTAGCGGGCGAAAATGAAAATCCCCTCTAAAATGAACTGAGAGCCATTTTAAAAGGAGTTAATTGGATACTGTTAAATTACTATTAAGCATTTAAAAACTTATTACAAGCTAAATTTCAAGATAATAAAAATATTTTCATTATACGGATTAGTTTATTTCTATCATGCTCAAATATTATTTTTCTTTCAAGTTTAGTTAAACTTAGAATTTAATAATCATCAAAATTCTTTAGTTATTATTAATTAATGAAAAAAATAGAATATATAACCAATAAATTAATGAAATATTATTAAATTTTATATTTAAACGCAAAAAATAGAATAACACTAAAATATTTTATTGAAAATCCAATTAATATATGGTATAATATATAATAAAAGTGAAAAAGGAGAAAATTTAATGAAAGTTAAAAAACAAATAAGAAAACTATTTTCTATGATAATTGCTTGTGTAATGAGTACTTCAATGTTTTACGAATTTCCTGTTTCAGCAGAAGAAAATGCGAAATATCTATACACAATGTTTGCTTCGTCTGACAAAAATGGTGCAATTTCCATAAATACTGTATATAGTGCAGGAATAAATGGCAATATTGCTACAAAAAGACCCAAATCGTGATATAATGGTTTCTATTGCTTAGGTGGATTTGAGCGAACATGAAGATTTATTTTATGCTATAAATAATTTCCAAAATCGTTCACTTTATAATGATTTACATGATTATAATATTATATGTGACGATAAAACAAAAACTGTTTGGCTACAATGGTACAATGGCGAAAAGAATAAAGAGGTTTCATAATGAAAAAATTATTTTCGACTTTAATTACTATTTTTATACAATTCTTAAGATTTTGTAGCGGTGGTCATAATAATACACCTACTAAACAGGCAGAGAAAATGCAGTCTGAAATAATGGTATGTTTTGAAAATAAAGATAAAAAAAAATTGAAAAGTTTTTTTAGTAAAAGTATAAAAGAAAATTATGATTTAGATAGTGAAATTGATAAGGCATTTGCTTTACTTGAAGGTGAGATTACATCTTATGATGAACCGTTTGGTAGTGCATGTGGTAGTTCTAATAAAAAGTATTATTCTGCCAGTACTGCAAAAATTCTAAATAATAAGAATAAAGAGTTTAAAATTGTATTTGGTGGTTGGCTAACCAATGATGATAAAGATAAGATAGGTGTCGATTATATAAAAGTTATAGATATGTCAATAACTTATGATAAAACAAAAACCAATAAAGAAAATGGTATTTTTGCTGTTGGAGATAAAACAAGAGTATAATAAGCACTTATTATGCTTGGTTTGTATAATATCTTATTTTTAATGATAAATATCATACAGTATAAATAACAAAGAGATGAAGTGATAATTTATGAAAAAAATTGCAAAATTTATTATAACTATTTTTATTTATATTTTTGAAAAAATATTAAATATATTAGATAATCCAGATGATTTTGACCCACATAACAACACAGTTAAAGCTTATACATATTTTCAAGAAAAAAACAAAAAGCTTATGGATAATGTTTTAGAATATTTTGAAAATGATGATAGCGATAGTTTTAAAAATCTTTTTTCTGAAAGCGTAAAGCAAAATTATAATTTAGATTTACAAATTAATAAAGCATTTAAATTATATCAAAGTAAAGGTAAACCTGTATTCTATGGAGAAAAAAGTGCTGATGAAATGGGTAGAGGTACTAAAAACGGATATAATTACTATCTAAGTAATGATTGTGAAGTAACCATTAATTTTAATAGTGGTGAAAAGATGGAAATCTCTTTTTGCATTGTTGATATTGATGACAATAGCCCAAATAGAATAGGTATGTCATCTATTTGGTTGAAAGATGAAAGCGGAAAAAATCTTAGAATAATTGGTGCATATGACCATTATCAAAAAGATATCGCTGAATAATTTCGCTAATGATGTTTCTTGAAATTATGTGATAAATTATAGAATGGGGAAAAAATAAATGAACATTCAAAAATACTTGGTGGATTGTATCTTAAATGGTTCTGATATTGTTCAAGAACGATATGATTTTGAGTATGCAGATATTTGTGGATATTCTGAATTAATAGGTTGGAAGATTATTTTTTTTAGGAAAAAAAAGACAAGTCCTTTTCTTTCTGCAATATGCTTTTCTGATATTTATAGCAAGGAAGATGTTAAATTTTGCAACTACATACTTGAAGCAATGAAATCCAAAATAAGATTTGGATATGATGTAGATATGATAACAAAAATGTTTGGGAAACAATCATATATAGCATATCCTTATGACAACATTTGTAGATATGTATATTTATTTGATGAAAAAGTGTTTGCGTCTTTTGGGTTTTCCAAAAGCAAAAACTTAGTAGAAATAGAAATGATATTTGATAAGGAAATGGCTAATGATGTTTTTGAAAGCAGGAAAGAATTATTGGATTTTCATAATGATAAGTAAACTTATTAATTATTTATAAATGCTATAATTTAATTTTTGATAATATCAAAATAAAGGACAGATAAAAATGAAATTTAATTTTCGCAAAATTTCAAATTTAATTATTAAAACCTTAAGTGTGTTATTAAGTTCATTTGAAACTAAAATAACAAATTCAAAAAAATATAAAACGCCGACCGAGCAAGCAAAGGAAATGCAAACAAAAATTATACAATGTTTTATTAATAAAGATAAAGAAACTCTTAAAAGCTTGTTTAGTGAATATGTAAGAGAAGATTATGATTTAAATAACCAAATTGATACGGCATTTAATTTTATTGATGGTAAAATAGTAAAATATGATTCGCCAACTTCAATGGCTTGTGGTAGTTTTGATATAAAAGGATATAATGGGAATACAGATAATATTATTACAGAAAAAGGAACAAAATACAGTATTGGTTTTAAAGGTTGGCTTACAAACGATAAAGAGCATAAAAAAATAGGAGTTTTGTTTGTTGAAATAACTAATGAAACTATGTATGTAAATTTTCCTAAATATAACAATCCATATGACATTTTTATAGGCGATGAAAACGGATAATAAAAATAAATAGTATTTAATTTTGAAAGGTTGCTAATTTTATATGAAAAACAATAATATTATAGGAAGTGTTTTATGTGCTTTGACAATATATTTACTTACAATTGCTAATCAAATATATGCACCTATATTATGTGAGATTATATTTGGCAAGAATATAATTCATTATGAAGTTTTATTAATTTTATTATTTTATATTTTTATTCCACTTTTGGCAATTATCGTGCCAGTTATTATTTTCGAAAAGAAATTTAATTTGTGCAAAAAAAATATATACATTATTTCTGCCATAATGTATATATTTTTTGCAATATACGAACCACCTTCATGGTATTTATTAGTGAATACAGCATCTTCAGCTACTGGTTATTATTCTGACTCAGGTTTTAATGGTTGGCATCGTGATATACTACCATCACCAATAGCTTCAATTTTGATAACAATTGAATATACAATTATAATACTTATAACGCTACATTGCCTAAAAGTGAATAGTAAATAATATTAATCAACAATAAATAGAATTATAAATCTTACTGTAAAAAAACAGAAACAAAATCCATTTGATAAAAAGGTGAAATTGAATGGATAAACTACAAGTACTTAGAAATATAAGTTTAATTATAATATTTTTTTTAGGACTTATATTTGTAATTAATTTAGGTACAAATAATACCAAAAAATACATAGCATCTTCTTTTTCATATTCCGAAAAAAATATATTAGCGAACGAATTTGAATGTTCAGAGCTTTCAGAAAAAATATTAAAAGCAGGTTTTTCTCATGATGATATTTTTATAGAAATCGGAGAGTTTTGTTCAATTGATGAAGTTATAAATTCTATTAATTCACTAAATCAAATTAATGATTGTACAATTGATATGAAACACCCTGAAACAAGTTCACCACTGGACTATAACAAAATTTCTTTATATAAAGTTTGGGGATATGAAGTGAAAAGTGGATTGTAAAATGCTATGTATTTGAAATAAACGGAAAATATCATTTATATTTACAAAAACTTTATTCTAATAACGATTTGGTTATTAAAACAATAAAAAATAAGTTAGCAAAATAAATGAAAGTGGATATTGTTAATGCCTGCGTATTTTATGCAAATTATTGCTACATATATGGGAATACAATAGAAATAATTAATTTTTTATTCAATTTAAATGTTGCAAACAATTATGAAAATACGAAAGGATTTTTATAACTATCAAGTTCTCCGCTTGGAGAATTAGAACACTTACACTATTTAGAAGGAGGTATAGGAATGAAAAAAATATCTATCGCTTTAAAAGTGCTAATATGGATTTTACTTTTATTGCTTTTTGGCTATAACATTTCTAAATATATAGACAATCAATATAGTGGCAATTTCAAAGCCATTACATATGTTTTCAATTGTATTGGTCTAAATATCTTAATATCAATTTTTGTAATATTCAGAATCTCAAAATACACACCAATTTCAAAAAAAAAAACGTGAATTATATATTATTTCATGGCTTGTTAATATATATATTGGTTTTATATTATGGATATCTGAAATAACAATATATATTTATATTATATCAGCTCGTTTAATCATTATTTTAATCATTATTTCAATCATTATACTAATAAACATAAATTTAACGTATAAAGGAGAAATTTATTTTAATTTTGATAAAATAAATAAGACCTTTCTTTTGTTAGGAAATCTATTTATACATATTGTATGTTTATCATTGTTGCTACATATTTTTAAGTTTAATGTATTTTATTAGAAAATAATGGTATTTATTAATGCAGGTAATTTTTATGAAAAAAAAGTTAAAAACTTTCTTGTATTTGGGTATTATTTTAGTGACAATAATTGTAAATTTATATGCAATATGTTTAGTTAATACTACATCCGCAGGCTGGGAAGGTTTGAGGGAATGTGTCATAGGATTATTTATATTAGTTGTAATAGGGTTTCCTTTAAGTATTACCTCAATTGTAATTATAATAAAATACATAGTAAAAAACAGAAAAAAATAATTACTTTTATTATAATTAAGATTCAAATAAACTCATAGAAGAGAGAACACTACATTTTCTTTTCTATGAGTTTTTTCTATTTAGATTTTTTTATTAAATAAATTTCTGTTTCAATCTGCACACACAACAAAAAATAGAAAAAAAGTGAATATTTTGTAAATGGGTGTGTTTGAATTTGATGTCAATATTTGATTTCCAAGATTATATGTATATTCAATGTCAGTATATTCAAGCAAAGCGTCTGCAGGCGTCAAGTACTTTTACTTTGAAATTGTCCCGACGAGTATATTCATCTTTCTTGATACCTAACAGTTCTCTTAAGTCATCAACAACTATTTCAAGTCTGCCAATCTTTTTATATTGCTTGAGTATCTCATACATATGTAATTGATTAGCCGATTTTACGCTTAAAGCGTTTGCAAGTGTATATGTAACATATTTTTCTTTGAAATCAAACATAAGCGGAAGAGCATCATCGTGTGCATCTATTTTTATATACCATTTGTCATACTCATATTTACCTAATTTACATCTTTTGAATAATTGAAAAGCAGTATAACCATGACCGCTTTTGTTATTGCAAGGTATAATACCATTTCGCAGGCTGAATTTTATGTAAACAGTCACGGCAGAGATTTTTCCTACTATTTACAGGTGGTCAAGATGTTTTTCAAACTTTGTTTCCAATCTTGATGCAATAGCTGTATTGAAAGACGGACTTGTTGAAACAACTGCTGTTAATAATAAAAAACTATGTAAAATCATTCTTTTATAATATAATTAATATCTAAATATTCTTCTTGACAAAATATCAAAATTATAGTATAATTATAAAAGCAGCATATGATGCTGTTATTATGAAAGGAATGATTTTATGAAGATTGAAACAAAATGCTTGCATGAGGGTTACACCCCGAAAAACGGCGAACCAAGAGTTGTGCCAATTGTGCAAAGCACAACCTATGTTTATAATTCTACCAAAGAGGTGGCAGACGTTTTTGATGACCCAACCAAAAGCCTTATCTATTCAAGATTTGAAAACCCAACAACCGATGCAGTGGAAAAGAAAATTGCCGCTTTAGAGGGCGGAGTAGCCGCAATGTGTACCTCCTCGGGGCAGGCGGCTACACTTTGCAGTATTCTGAACATCTGCCAATCGGGGGATAGTTTTATTTCTTCCACCTCTATTTATGGCGGAACAATTAATCTGTTTAGTATTACTCTTAAAAAATTGGGTATCGAGTGTATTTATGTTGACCCAGATTGTACTGAAGAAGAATTGCTTAAGGCTTTTAAGCCTAACACCAAGCTTGTTTTTGGTGAAACAATCGCAAACCCTGCTCTTACCGTGCTTGACATTGAAAAATTTGCAAAAGTGGCACATTCTCAGGGAGTGCCTCTGATTGTTGACAATACTTTTGCTACCCCTTATCTTTGCCGACCGATTGAATGGGGTGCGGATATTGTTATTCACTCCACCTCTAAATATATGGACGGTCATGCTGTACAGGTGGGCGGAGTTATTGTCGATTCTGGCAAATTTGACTGGACAGGCGGAAAATTCCCCTGTATGACCCAGCCGGATGAAAGCTATCACGGAATTGTTTACACCGAAAAATATCCTTTTGCCCCTTATATTGTCAAGGCAAGAATGCAACTTATGAGGGATTTTGGCTGTTATCCTGCAGCTAATTCTTCTTTCCTGCTTAACCTTGGTCTTGAAACTCTCCCAGTAAGAATGAAACAATATGTGGAGAACGCAAAAATAGTTGCTGAATATCTTGATAAGAATGACAAGGTAGAATCGGTGTTCTATCCGGGACTTCCAAACAACAAATACTATCCACTTGTTCAGAAATATCTGCCACTTGGTTGTTCGGGGGTAATTTCTTTTTCAATAAAGGGCGGACGTGATACGGCGGTTAAATTTATGGACAATTTACAGCTTGCTTCCAATGAAGTTCATGTTGCAGATATAAGAACCTGTGTTCTTCACCCTGCTTCCGCTACACATCGTCAGCTTACCGATGAACAACTTGTCGCTGCCGGAATTGATGGCGGAATGATAAGATTTTCTGTTGGTCTTGAAAATGTTGAGGATATTCTTGACGACCTTAAATCTGCATTTGATAAAATTTAAATTTTTTTCCCCTGTTTTTCTAAAACAGGGGATTTTTATAAACTTATAAATTGAGCAATTATTTTGAAAGAGAAAAAATAATTTTTAAAGGAAAGTATATTTCAGCGAATTTTGACCATTTGAAAATAAAATGTTATCATGTTCTAAAAATCACCATGAAATAATAAAAAATATACAAGAAGAAATTGAAAAACTATACTATTATAACTATGAAAATTATAAATATTCGTAAAAGAATAAACAGGCAAGATTTAATTTATAGTAGCTTTTATGTGAAATTTTTGAGAAAACTATTGATTTTTAAATTAAATTGTGTTATAATAAATAATAGCCTTAAATTTTAAACAAGGTATAAAGTCAGAAAATGTGAGGTACAATATGAACAAGAATGAAGTTTCGGAAATAAAAAAAGTCTTTAAGGACGGCAGCGGTCTTTTTACGCTCAACAAAGTGCTTACGGCTTTTGTAAACGACCCAGAGGATATTCCTTACAAAGAAATAAAATCCTATTACATACTTCCCGAAGATGAAGCTGAACTTATTATGAAAACCCTTAAAAAGGTTTTAAGCGGAAGCATCGGCAAGGGACTTTTGGAATTTGCTTTTCCGAATGAACAGTATGATGAGGGGGGCAGTCAGGCACTTTTGTATAAAGTATTGCAGGACGAACTTCAAAATCCAGAAATTGCCTATGAACTGTTGGATAAAATCGCCCAAAATTATGAATGTGATGGCACTTATGCTGTGTTCTGCGGACTTTGTAGTTATAGCGTTATGAAAAAGGCTAAGGATTTAGAAACGATTGACGACAGCGGAGAACTTTATAAGTTTATAATCTGCGGAATATGTCCGGTCAAGATTGACAAAGCCGGTCTTGTTTACAGCGATGAACAGCAGGAGATTGTTAAAAAACATAATATTGACAGACTTATTGCACAAACTCCGCAGGACGGTTTTTTATATCCTGTGTTTAGCTCAAGGTCGGCGGATATAAACAGTGTTATGTATTATACACACACACCGAAAAATCCCAATCGTTCAGTAATAAACGAAATTTTGGGTTGTGAGTTTGAACGCTCCTGCGAGGACGAAAAGGAAGCTTTTCAGCGTATAGTGGAAACGGTGGCACAGGACGAACTTAGTATTGATGTGATACACAATATTAATGACAATGTTTCAGAAATGCTGGAAAGACAGCAGGAGGACGAAGAAGAAAGTTTGCTTTTGGTGGGAAAAGAGCAGATTGAGCAGGTTCTTGCCGATTCGGGAGTTTCCAAGGAAAAGCTTGAAAGACTTCCGAATATATATGAAAATGTAGTCGGTGAGGATAAGCTGAACGCACAAAATATTGTGGATAAAAAGACGGTGATAAATTCAATGGGAATAACCGTGAATGTTTCGCCTGAAAGTCAGCAAAAGGTTTCGACCAAGATTATAGACGGAAAAAAATGCCTTATAATTGAGATTGATGACGACCTTAAGGTTAACGGTTTGTCCGCAAACATTAAATAATATAATTAAATAGGAGGTTTTTTTATGGAAAAGGTTCTGGGATTTATAACAAGTCCAATTGTTTCATCGGTGCTTATGATTTTGCTGGGTCTTGCAATTGCAATAAAGCCTTATGCAATAATTAACACCGTAGGAATTGTTATAGGCATTGCGGTTATTGTTTTTGGTGCTTTTCATATTCTTAAATTCTGCTTTGCCAAAGAAAAGGGCGGAATTGAGAAAACAAGCTTGATTATGGGAATTATTCTTGCAGTTATTGGTCTTGTAATAGCTTGTTGTTCCAAAAGCATTGTCAATTTTGTATTTATTATCTTTGGAATTTATCAGCTTGTCAACGGCGTTATCGGCGTAAGGGACGCAATCAATCTTAAAAATAATGGTAGTTCAAACTGGAAAATTGTTCTTGTTCCGGGGATTGTTTCACTTGCCCTTGCGGTTATCGTGCTATTTTTTGCACACACCGTGTTTGCTTTTATTGGCATATCCATTATTATAAGTGCTGTGGGTAGAATTATTAACAACCATTTTGCCCCAAATAACCATAACGATTATATAGACGTATAGGAGAAATTAATGATATTAGATGTTTTAAGCGACGCTTTTTTGGATAGCGTCAAAGCGTTACCCTTTTTGTTTTTGGTATATCTGCTTATTGAATTTTGTGAAAAGCAAACCTCCCACAAGTTGGTTAATGCTCTCCAGAAATTCGGCAGATTTGGAAGCATTGCAGGAGCTTTAATCGGCTGTATTCCTCAATGCGGTTTTTCGGTTATGGCTTCCAATTTGTATTCGGGCAGACTTATCACAATGGGAACGCTTGTTGCGGTGTTCCTTTCGGTTAGCGATGAGGCAATACCTGTTATAGTTTCGGCAGGTTCTGCTGAATCTACAAAGTTGGTTTTACAAGTAATTATAACCAAAGTTATAATAGCTGTAATTGTTGGCTTTATTGTTGATATGATATTTTACAAAAAAAATCAGCTAAAAGAACCAGAGTTTGAAGAAATATGTGAGGGTTGTGATTGCAAGCACCATGGCATAGTACATTCTGCTTTAATACATACCGTTTCTATTTTCATTTTCTTGTTTGCTGTAAGTGTAATTCTTGGGTTTGCAATGGAGCTTATCGGCGAAAATCTTATTTCTAAGATACTGCTTGCCGACAATATTTTTCAGCCGTTTGTGGCTGCAATAGTTGGGTTTATTCCCAATTGTGCGGCATCGGTTGTGCTTATGCAGCTTTATTTTGAAGGTGTATTATCCTATGGTTCGCTTATCGCCGGACTTTGCACCGGTTCAGGAGTTGGTTTGCTGGTTCTGTGCAAAATAAACCACCACAACAAAAAAGAAAATTTGCTGATTGCAGGTATTCTTTATGCTGCGGCAGTGATTGCCGGAATGGTTATCTCAATATTTATACATTAAAAAAAGCTGTTGTATCAAAAGAGATACAACAGCTTTTTTTATTTCTTGATTATTTTAGGTGCTTTATCTTCGGTTACACATTCTTTGGTAACAATAATTTCTTTTATATCGGGGTCGGAAGGAGCTTTGAACATAATCTTTGTAAGGATTTTTTCAACAATTGCCCTAAGACCTCTTGCACCTGTTTTAGCTTTGATAGCCGTTTTGGCAATTTCAATGCAGGCATCATCTTCAACCGTAAGCTTGATTCCGTCCAGTTCAAACAGCTTGGAATACTGCTTTACAAGAGCGTTTTTAGGCTCGGTTAAAATCTGAACAAGTGCGTCCTCGGTGAGTTCGTCAAGCACGGTGAGAACAGGAAGTCGACCAACAAGCTCTGGAACAATACCAAACTTAACCAAATCCTGCGGAATAACATTTTTCATAATGTTATAGTCATCTTCCTTGGATTTTATGCTTGCACCAAAACCAATGCTTGATGAATCGGTTCTCTTTTTAATAAGCTTTTCGATGCCGTCAAAAGCACCTCCGCAGATAAACAAAATATTGGTGGTATCCACCTGAATTGCCGCCTGCTGTGGGTGTTTTCTTCCGCCGTTTGGTGGAACGTTGGAAACTGTTCCTTCGATAATTTTAAGAAGTGCCTGCTGAACGCCCTCGCCGCTTACGTCACGGGTTATAGAAGTGTTTTCCGACTTACGGGTTATCTTGTCGATTTCGTCAATATACACAATGCCTTTTTGTGCAAGTTCAACGTCGCCGTCTGCCGCATTAAGAAGTCTTGTAAGAACATTTTCAACGTCATCGCCAACATATCCCGCTTGGGTAAGGGTGGTTGCGTCTGCGATTGCAAAAGGCACTTTAAGCAATTTTGCAAGCGATTGTGCAAGCAAGGTTTTGCCTGTACCGGTTGGACCAATTAAAATTACATTACTTTTTTGAATTTCAACATCATTAGAATTTGCAAGGTTGTCTTTGTTTAGTATTCTTTTGTAATGGTTGTAAACGGCAACGCAAAGAGCAATTTTGGTTTCGTCCTGACCAATAACATACTCGTCAAGATAAGCCTTCATCTTTTCAGGAGTAAGAAGCTTTGCCTGTTCTTCCAGATTATCTCCAGATGTTTTTCGTTTGTTGCGACGGCTTTCCTGTTCCATCTGTCTTTGAGCTTCTTTTACAGTGTCAAAACCTTGTTCTTTTGCAATATATTTATTGCAGTCAATAACGCATTGAACGCAGATTGATGCAATGTTGTTTGAAAGTATAAATCCTGCTTCGTTAAGGCTTCTTCCGCAGAAACTGCATATTTTTTTCTTGTCTACTGTATCAGACATAGCATTTTCCTTTCTTATCTTTTGTCGATTACCTTGTCAATAAGACCATATTCAAGTGCTTGTTGAGCAGACAAGAAGTTGTCACGTTCAGTATCAATTTCAATCTGTTCAATCGGCTTGCCTGTGTTAGCGGCGAGAATATTGTTGAGCTTTTCTCTGGTTCTTACCAAATGGTCGGAGTGAATTTTAATGTCAGTACACTGACCCGAAAGACCGCCACCGCCAATAAGAGGCTGATGAATCATAATTTCACTGTTGGGGAGAGAAAGTCTCTTTCCTTTAGCACCGCTTGAAAGCAGGAATGCACCCATTGAAGCTGCCATTCCCATGCAGATTGTAGAAACGTCACATTTGATATAGTTCATTGTATCATAGATTGCCATTCCTGCGGTGATTGAGCCTCCGGGGCTGTTTATATAAAAGTCAATATCTTTATCGGGGTCTTGGCTTTCAAGATAAAGCAACTGTGCGATAACAACGCTTGCGGTTGCATCATCTACTTGGTCGCAAAGCATAATAATACGGTCGTTAAGCAGTCTTGAATAAATATCATAACTTCTTTCGCCGTGTCCTGTTTGTTCAACAACGTATGGTACGAGTGCCATAAAAATTCCTCCGTTCTTTTGTCAAAAAAATTTTAAAATCGACATTTATTTATATATAACATTTCGCCCGCATATTATATTGATTGCGAGCGAAATTTATATTTTAAGGCAAAAAGCCTTGTTTACTTAATAACTGCTGCGTCCTTTACAAGGTCAACAGCCTTGCTTACAGCGATGTCCTTGGAAAGGTCAGCATCTGTAAGGAAAGTCTTAATCTGGTCTACTGGAATGTTATATTCCTCAGAAAGACGCTTATATTCCTCAGCGAGGTCGTCTTCCGAAACTTCAATGTTTTCATTCTTTGCAATTTGTTCAAGAGCAAGACGGAGAGTAACCTGCTTTTCAGCCTGTTCTTTATAGCCATCTCTCATTGTTTCAAAGGTCTGACCGGTATAGTTCATATAGGTTTCAAGAGGAATACCCTGCATCTGAAGACGCTGTTCAAGTTCCTTAAACATTTCAGCAATACGTCTATCAAACATTTCCTGAGGAATTTCAGCTTCCATTTTTTCTGTAACAATATCAAAAAGCTTTTCTTCAACCTCAGCGTCTGCCTTTTCTTCTGCTCTCTTTTCAAGAGTAGCCTTAACATCAGCCTTGTATTCGTCAACCGTTTCAAACTTTGTAGCGTCCTTTACGAGTTCGTCGTCAAGAGCAGGAACTTCCTTAAACTGAATTTCCTTAATCTTAATCTTAAATACAGCGTCTGCACCAGCAAGGTCAGCTGCACCGTAATCATCAGGGAATTTAACATTAATTTCAAATTCTTCGCCGTTAGAGTGACCAATAATCTGTTCTTCAAAGCCAGGGATAAACTGACCACTACCGATTGTAAGAGGGAAGTCTTCGCTCTTACCGCCCTCAAAAGCAACATCGCCCTTAAAGCCTTCAAAGTCGATTGTAACAACATCGCCGTCCTGAACAGCTCTGTCCTCAACAGTAACAAGGCGGGAGTTCTTTTCGCAGATGCTGTTAGCTTCCTTTTCAACGTCCTCGTCTGTTACAGCGTCAACAGTCTTTTCAACTTCAATGCCCTTGTATCCGTCAATCTTAACTTCTGGCTTAACAACGCAAGTAGCTTTTACTTCAACGCCGTTTTCAACGCTAATGCTTGTGAGTTCAACTGCTGGACGGTCAACAAGTTCAAGACCTGCTTCCTTAACAGCCTCATCAACAACAACAGGAACACAGAAATTTACAGCATCTTCAAAGAAAACTTCCTTGCCATAGGTTGTTTCGATAATTTTTCTTGGAGCTGCTTTGCCTTTTCTAAAGCCCTTGACAGGATATTTTTTACCGTTTTTACGGTAAGCCTGCTGGATTCCTGACTCAAAAGCCTCGGGAGAAACCACAACTTCAAGCTCCCATTTATTTGTTTCAACATTATTTTTTGATTTCAAACTCATTTTAAATAATCCTCCTATATATATTGCCTTTTTTAAAGCAAAATATTTTTTTAATGATACCTTTTCAATTATAACATACTTTTTAATAAAATTCCAGTCTTTTTATTAATTTTTTAGTATTTTTGTTTATTTTCAGCGTTTTGCACAGTATCCGTAATATCAATCGGGTTAAACTGTAAATAATCTCCCGAAATAAGTTGGAAGTTTATACCCTCGTAAAGACCTTTTTTAGCATTTTTTATACAACCACCATGAAGATGACCATAAAATACATTTTTAATATCATATTTGTGCAGAACCTCCATAATTTCCGCCGTTCTGCTTGCAAGGTAAATTGGCGGATAATGCAGGAATACAATCGGCTGGAGATTTTCTTTTAAAGCTGACAGAATAGATTGTTCCAATCGCATTGCCTCCCGGTCAAGAACCTTTTTTTCTGCTGTTTGATTTGGTTCGTTGACCCAGCCTCTTGTTCCACATATGCCAATATTTTCATATTTATAGTGATTCATATGCAGAAGTTCTATGCTATCAAAGCCATTTTCGTTAAAAAAATTTCTGATTTTTGTAAGCGAAGTCCACCAATAATCATGATTGCCCTTAAGAATAATCTTCCTGCCATTAAGATTATTAATAAATTCAAAGTCTTTTTTGCCCTCGGAAAGCTTCATAATCCACGAAATATCACCAGCGATAACAACGGTGTCTTCGGGCTTTATATTTTTTTGCCAGTTTTCCTGAAGTCGCTCTATATAGTTATCCCAACCGCCAAAAATATCCATTGGCTTGTTTACCGACAAAGCAAGATGTAAATCGGCTATTGCAAAAAGTGCCAAAAAATCCCTCCGTATAAAAATCAATATTAAGTGTATACTATTATCAAGCCGATAAAGGCTTAAATAAAAATGATTGCGAGGTAAAAAACCATGCACAAGATTAACGGAATACACTGTGACGTAACCAGCTGTGAATACAACTGCAATGCCTGCGAATGTGTTGCTGATAAGGTAGACATTCATTGCACCTGTTCTACACCTAATTGTAGCGATGAAACTATCTGCAAGACATTCAAGCCAAGAAGTGGTTGTAAATGCCAATAATTAAGACATTTTTTTAATTTTTAAAGTTAGGGAAAGAGTACCTTTTGTATTCTTTCCCTTATTTTAATTAATATTATTAAATGCCAAGTTTACATTCCAATAAGTTAAGATTAAAACAAAGGCTTATTTAATATTATTAAATACCAAGGGTGGAAAGAACATATTCTTTCATTTGTGATTTGTCAATAATCTTGTTAAATCTTACCTCTTTGCCCTTAAGTTCTGCAAGTGACTGAGGAACAGGGATATTAGAAGCTGTGTGAAGCTCATCTACAAGTTCATATTCATCAGAAGCATCTGTATTAAGTTCAAGAGCCGAAAGAACACTTGCCGAGAATTTATACGGGCTTGCGGTAGATGCAATAACAGTAGGTGTTGTATCGCCTGTTTTTTCTTTGTAATCAAGATATACTTTAACAGCAACAGCGGTGTGGGTGTCGCAAGTATAGCCGTACTTGTCATAAATCTTTTTGATTGTTTGTTTTGTCTGTTCGTCATCGCAGCAGCCTGCAATAAAGCTTTCTTCAAGTTTAGCCTTTACATCGTCCGAAACTTCATATCTGCCATTTTGTGCAAGGTTGCCGAACCATTCACGAATTTGTGCGTCATTTTCACCTGTAAGATGATAAAGAAGTCTTTCAAGGTTGGAAGAAATAAGAATATCCATTGAAGGCGAAATGGTAGCATAGAAATCACGGTTGCGGTCATAAACTCCTGTGTTGATAAAATCGGTAAGTACATTGTTTTGATTGGAAGCACAGATAAGCTTGTTTACCGGAACGCCCATAAGTTTTGCATAATAAGCGGCAAGGATATTTCCAAAGTTACCTGTTGGAACAACAACGTTGATTTTGTCGCCTGCTTTAATTTTTTCCTGCTTTACAAGCTGAGCGTATGTGGAAACATAGTAGATAATCTGCGGTGCAAGTCTGCCCCAGTTGATTGAGTTTGCAGAAGAAAACTGCATACCATTATCCTCAAGCTGTTTTGCAATTTCAGGGTTGGTAAAGATTGCTTTAACGCCATTTTGTGCATCATCAAAGTTGCCTTCGATTGAGCAAACGGCAACATTGTTGCCTTCCTGTGTTGTCATCTGACGTTTTTGCATCTGAGAAACACCATCATTAGGATAAAACACCATAATCTGTGTGCCTTCAACGTCCTTAAAGCCTTCGAGAGCAGCCTTTCCAGTGTCGCCAGAGGTTGCAACAAGGATTACTGTTTTTTTGTCTGAATTAAGCTTTTTGGTGGAAGTTGTAAGAAGGTAAGGGAGAATTTGGAGTGCCATATCTTTAAATGCACAGGTTGGGCCGTGCCAGAGTTCAAGCATAAAAGTGCCGCTAAAAAGTTCAGCAATTTCGGTAATATTTTCCGAATCAAAATTCTTAGAAGTGTAGGCATTGTCAACGCAGTAACGAATTTCAACATCAGAAAAATCGGTTAAAAACTTGGAAAAAACAAATGCCGCACGTTCGCTATAACTTTTATCGCCGAGAGCAACAATTTCATCAAGCGTAACGCTTGGAATTTCACTTGGGACAAAAAGTCCGCCGTCTTTGGAAATGCCCTGTGCGATAGCCTGAGCGGAGGATACGTTTACTTCACTGTTTCTGGTACTTTTGTAATACATAGAATACACCTTTCTTTCAAGGAAAAACCTTGATTATTTTTTTTTATTATTTTAACCCGATAATCGGGATTTTTGCTATTTGGTAAAAGCGTTGGGATAGTATTTAAGTTCAATTACTTTTTCGCCTTGGGTTATAACACAGGCAACATCAAACCTACCATTAAGTCCATCTTTATCCTGCATATACTGTTCGGCAGCTTTGATAATACACCTTTTCTTTTTGGCAGTTATTGCTTCTTCGGGGGTGGTAAGCGAGCCTTGCTCCCTTGTTTTAACTTCCACAAAAATAATAGTGTTATCGCTTGCTTTGGCGATTATGTCGATTTCGCCACCCTTAACTTTCCAGTTACGCTGGAGTATTTCAAGATTGTGATGTTCAAGATATTTTGCAACGCATTTTTCGCCGATTATGCCTTTTTCATGAGCAGCTTTTTTCTCATAATATTTTTTGAGAAAAGAATGGCGGTGAACGGGACTTTCCCCATACTCATCAATCATTTCATAATGCAGTTTTGTGCCGTAACCCTTGTGTTTTTCAAATTTATATTCGGGATATTGTTTGGCAACTTCAAGCATATATCTGTCCCTTGAAACCTTTGCAAGAATAGAAGCAGCGGCGATTGATTGGGAGAGTGCGTCCCCTTTTACAACAAATTCGGTTTTACAGGGGAGTTTAGGAATGTAGTTGCCGTCCACTATTGCCATATCAGGCAACACCCCCAAGCCTGCAACGGCTCTTTGCATTGCCAGCATATCCGCCTGCAATATATTTATTTTTTCAATTTCTTCAATTGAACCTCTTGCAACACACCAGTATTTTGCTTTTGCTATAATCTCATCATAAAGCTTTTCACGCTTTTTTTCACTTAGTTTTTTGCTGTCGTTTATGCCTTCGATTACAACATCTTCATCAAAAATCACGGCAGCGGCGAACACATCACCCGCAAGAGGACCACGTCCCGCTTCGTCAATTCCGCAAAGCAGGGGATAATCCTGCCTTAAAACCTTGTCAAATTCAACTAAATTCATAGTAAATCACCTTTAAGGAAGTTCAAGGGTTATTCTGCCGATTTTTCCGCCACGGAATTCGTCAATAACCGTGCTTGCGGTTCTTTCGGTATTAATTTCTCCGCCCGAAACAAGAAAGCCACGTTTTTTGCCTATTCGCTGAAGAATTTCATAGCCTTTGACACAACCACCCATCATCTCATCATTTTCTGGCAAATCCTCAAGGCTTATTGAATATCTTTCACAAAGTTTGTCGGGATACATATCACATAGCATTTCAACCAATCGGCAGGCAAGATATTCGCTGTCAATAACATTATCTTTGACTGCTCCTGTAAAAGCAAGATGTTCGCCAACCGTTTTATCCTCAAACTTTGGCCAAAGCACACCCGGCATATCCAGCAGTTCAAGGTTATCATCAAGTGAAACCCATTGTTTTCCCCGTGTCACTCCGGGTCTGTCCTCAACCTTGGCAAGCTTTGCTCCTGCCATTTTGTTTATAAAAGAGGATTTGCCCACATTCGGAATACCAACAATCATCATTCTTATTGGTCTGCCGACCATTCCTTTGTTGTTCCAACTTTGGATTTTATCCGCCATAAGTTCGCCTAAAACAGTCTTGAACTTATTTATATTCTTTCCGCTTTTGCAATCCACTGCAAGAACGCTGACCCCTTTATTCTTAAAATAATTTATCCATTTATTGTTTGCGTTTTCGTCCGCTGTGTCACTTTTGTTAAGTAGCACAAGACGTGGTTTACTTCCAACCAGTCTGTCCATTTCGGGGTTTCGGGAAGAATAGGGAATACGGGCATCAATAATTTCGACAACCACATCAACAAGTTTTAAATTTGATTGCATTATACGGCGGGTTTTTGCCATATGCCCTGGAAACCACTGTACGCTTGTTTCTTTACTCATTTTTGCTCCTTTTTTTATACTGTTCCAAATTTATCAATTGGGAAAATTCTTAAAATCACCTTTCCCAAAACCTGTTCAACCGGAATAAATCCAACTTTTGGACTTCTGCTGTCGGTTGAGCCGTTGCGGTTGTCCCCCATAACAAAAACATACCCTTCCGGAACGGTTATAGGATATTCAAAACCGCCTTCGTTGGTTAGGGTGGGTTCTCTTATGTAGTCTTCCTGCAAAATTTCGCCGTTTCGTTTAACAACTCCGGTCTGGAAATCTATATCAATTTCATCTCCGCCAACACCGATAACCCTTTTAATAAGGGTTTCGTTGAGAGTTCCCTCACCAATCGCATTACACACAACAATATCTTCATGTTTTGGGCTATAGAAAAAATCTTCTATAATAACCCTGTCTTCATTTTGGAGTGTATTGGTCATAGAACTTCCGTTTACATCAACCACCCTAAATATAAAGGTAAAGAGTAGCAAAACTATAAAGCAGGCAAACACAAAGGACTCAATCCAATCAAGTATTTCTGTAAGTATTTTTTTTAAAGTCTTATTCATTTTATCATCTCCGAAACAATCATCATTAGAATTTAATTATATCATATATTTACCGTTTTGTCAAGATTAAAAAAATAAATTTTAGGAAAATAAATTTTCAAAACTTTTATTAAGAGAATTTCCTTATCCAATCGTCAAGAAAACGCATTTGCTCCTCGGTGTGAAACCAATGTTCTCCATTTTCCATGACTGTAAGCGATATGTCGTGCTTTAAGGCGAAATCTGAAACTACATCATAAGCAGTTAAATTATCCTTCGCTCCATACAATATTTCTGTTGTAACGTTCCATACAATTGGATTTTCTCTAACATAGCAAAGATAATCCCATGATAGAGTTTCGCCGAAAGCAGTTTTGATTTCTTTTCTTTCCTGCAACTCAATTTCCGTTACATTTGCCCACAACATCATATTGCAAATTAGATTTTCCATATTTACAATTGGAGAGATAAAGAAAGCTCGCTCTATGTTTTCCCCCTGCAAAGCGTTCATGGCAAAAAAAGCACCAATGCTATTTGCAATGAGTATAACTGAATGATAACCCTTGCAGGCACTATGAAACAAGACTGGAAATTCTTGTTTTGCTTCCCATGGTGTTTGTGCATGATAATCTAAGCCAATCACATCATATTGGGGAAATAAGGCTTTGTAATGTTCTGCTTCATCAGGGCTACCACCTTTTCCATGAATATATAAAACTAATTTGTTTACATTATTTTCCAACATCAATTTCTCCTTTTTTATTCTTTGATAATCAACCTGCAAGTGTATTTCGTGGAATGCCAAATTACTATCGTTAATATAATTGTTTCCCCCGCCTATAGCGGGGGAAACAGTAGATTAAAGTTTTGAATTTTTTTAATAACCCCAAAAAATTATTAATCGTCAATTTTAAGTTCCATAATTGGTTCGCTTATGTCCGCACCGGCAGGAACCATTGGAAGAACATTAATATCCTTGTCAATAATACATTCAACAAGGCAAGGCTTACCACATTCAATAGCCTCTTTGAGTTTCTCCTCAATTTCGGATTTCTTTGTAATTCTAATGCCTTTGATTGCAAAAGCATCAGCAAGTTTCATAAAGTCTGTTCCTCTTTCAACAAATGTTTGCGAAAAACGTGTTGCATAGAAAAGTCTTTGCCACTGACGAACCATTCCAAGAACATCATTGTTGAAAACAAGTTCGATTACAGGGAGTTTATGTTTTGCAAGGCTGGAAAGTTCGTTAAGGTTCATAAAGAAACTTCCGTCTCCTGCGATATTTACAACCGTTTTATCGGGGTTGGCACATTTTGCACCGATTGCCGCACCAAGACCGTATCCCATTGTTCCGAGTCCGCCGCTGGAAGCAAAAGAACGAGGGTTTTTAAAGTCATAGAACTGAGCAGCCCACATTTGGTGTTGTCCAACCTCTGTTGTAATAATAGCTTGATTGTCTGTAAGCTTTGCAAGGGTGGTGATAACATCAGCAGGGAGCAAATCTGATTGGGCATTTATAGGTTTCATAAAAAGTCTGTAATCATTTTTCCACTGTGCAATCTGACCGAGCCATTCGGTATGCTTTACAGGTTTTACAAGTTTGTTTATTTCTGCAATAACATATTTGAGGTCGCCTACAACCTTGCAGTCTGCATTTACATTCTTGTTAATCTCCTTAGGGTCGATATCCACATGAACAATCTTTGTTCCGTCCGCAAAAGTATCCTTGTTGCAGTAAACACGGTCGGAAAATCTTGAGCCAAACACAATCATAACATCAGCGTTTGAAAGAGCAAGCGAAGCAGTTTTTGTGCCGTGCATACCCAGCATACCTATGTATTCTTTACGGGTGTTGTCAAAAGCTGTTTGACCCATAAGCGAAAGGGATACAGGAGCGTTTATTTTATCGATAAATTCAGCAAGTTCAGGCTGTGCATCGCAGGAAACAACACCACCGCCAACATACACAAGAGGTCTTTCGGCAGAATTAATAATTTCAGCAGCTTGCTTGATTTGTTGTTCAATGCCGTTTGGGATGTCGACAGTAATTTTTTTTGGCTTTTGTGCGGTATATTCGCACTTTGCACCTGTTATATCCTTTGGAATATCTATAAGAACAGGACCTTTTCTTCCGCTGTTTGCGGTATAGAAAGCATCACGAATGGTGTCTGCAAGATTGTTTACATCTTTTACAATATAATTTTTCTTGGTAATAGCCTTGGTGATAGAGCAGATATCTACCTCCTGAAAGCTTTCAAGACCAAGCAGAGAAGTGCCTACATTTCCTGTGATTGCCACAAGGGGGATAGAGTCCATATTAGCGGTGGCAATACCTGTGACAAGGTTGGTTGCTCCCGGACCGCTGGTTGCGATAACCACGCCGGTTTTACCGCTTGTTCTGGAATAACCGTCTGCAGCGTGGCAAGCAGCTTGTTCGTGGGCTGTAATAACATGGTGAATTTTGTCCGAATACATATAAAGTGAGTCATAAATATTCAAAACAGCACCGCCAGGATAGCCGAAAACGGTGTCAACGCCCTGTTCGAGCAAACATTCAATAATAATATCTGAACCGGTAAGTAACATTTTAGTCTTCCTCCAATATATCTGTAAATTTCAATATCGTTTTTATTATACAACTTTTTTCGACATTTGTCAATAAGTTAATTCTTATTTTTTGAAATTTTAAGTAATTGTTAATATTTCATTGGTTTTAAAATATAAACTTAAATAAAAATTTCTCCGCACAAATGCGGAGAAATAAAACTAATGCTATTCAATATCGGTAAGCAATTTATCGTCGTCAGAGGTTGTTGTTATAAATTCATCGTTTTTTATAAACAATGAATCACTTCCGGAGGTGTTCACGGCGGTTACATACCCATCAACATTGTTTCCCGAAATGCAATAAGGATAAGGATTGCCATTATAGTCGGTCATAACCTTTATTTTAGTAATATCTGTTTGAGATTTTGGGGTATAATAAACAAGATATTTTGCTCCCGAATGGCTGAAATATTCATAAGGCTTTTCAAAGCTATATTTTTTAATAAAATCCGTATATTCTTCAAGGCAGATGTTTTCCTTTTGCATAATTCCGCTGTGAGGAAGTCCAACATATCTCAAAATGGATTTGGTTGCAGATTTACGGGTATAGTCCGCTTTGTTTTCGGGGTATCTTTGAACAAAACCATAAAGATGACAATTGTTTATAAGCCAGTCATAAGTATCCACTTCGTCAAGCGAAACGGTCAATCCGTCTTCGTATGCAAGCAGATAACAACTAAGCCCAGTTTGAAATTCGCTATATCCGCCTTTTTCAACTCCAATTTCCACCTGGTCGCCATCGCTGGTATTTTTCAGCTCTGTTTTAGCATTTTCATAAAGTTCCTGCTGTTGCTTTTCGGTGCGAAAGCCTGATGTCATCATAACAGCACAAGATTTGGACTTTTTATAGTAATCATTGCACATTTCAGAAAAGCTTTTAAGGGCGAATGGTTTAAGGCTGACATCAAGACTTTTTATTGAAAAAATCTTGTCGCCGTCCTCATTAAAAATATATCCATAAGAAGAAACGCAATCGTTTGGCTGACCTGCCATAAATTTATGTTTGCTGTTGACAAGGGCAAGCGTTCCAAGACCAAGATTGGTTGAGTTGTTCTGTTCGACCGTAATAAAACTTCGTTTTTGTATTGAGTCCTGCGTATCGGTGGTGTTTTCAGAAGTTGATTTTGTGTTTAATATTTTTTGTGCTTCCATTTTTTCGCAGGCTGAAGCTATGCCCAGAACGATAAGCAAAAGACCTGCAAGGGCAAAGGCACAGTTACGATATTTAAGACGTTTCCATATATTTGAATTTGCCATAATAAGAAAATCTCCTTCCGATAAGTTTTAAATCAATTTTATTATAATCAGATATTGTACTACTATTATACCACATTTTTTTCTATATTACAACAAAAATCTTAAAGTTGTAATCTTTTTTATGACATTTTACATTTTTTTATCCAATTGTTTAGTTAAAAAGTACAAATATCCAAAATTAAAAAGCAATATTTTCAACCTAAAAACAAAATGTCATAAATTATATTCCAAAAATTTTTTTGTTATAATTATTATAAATGTTCCCCCGCCTAAGACGGAGGAACAAACTTGTTTTATTTTAATTAATAACAGCTTTTAGATAAGGCTGAAATGTTTAAACGAATTGTACACTCCGTCCTGCTCCAGCTCCTGCGTTACATAGTCGGCATAGGGGGAAAGGGGAGTTTTACCAACAGCAATTGAAAGCCCTGCAATTTCAAACATTGGCAGGTCGTTAAGGCTATCGCCAATGACACAACAGTTTTTTCGGCTAAGACCATATTTTTTCAGCACAAAATCAATTCCTGTTGCCTTTGAAATACCTTTTGGAACAATTTCCCCAAAATTTCCACGGTCGATAAAATCAAATTTATTTTTAATAAATTTCTTAAAACTGTCAATATCGCTTTGCTCATCATAGAAAACACAAAACTTGTCAAACAATCTATGTTCAATCCTTTCAATCTCGGGAACTTCTCTTTGTGCCTTAAAAATAGCTACAATTTTCTGAAACTTTTCTATTTCCTGCCTTTGACTGCCGATGTATATTCCCTCATGGCTTTCATAAAGTGCCGCTAAATTACAACTTTTGCATACATCTACAATCGACCTGCAAAGACTTTCAGAAAGTCGGTTGCGGAAAAGTATTTTATTTTCTATTTTTATATATGTTCCGCAACCGCAAACATAGCCGTCAAAATTCATATCTGTTATAAAATCGGGAATGGAGCAGGCAACCCTGCCCGAATTTATAAAGGTAAGTATTCCATTTTTTTTAAGTGCCACAATAGCTTTTTTAGTACTTTCTGGAATAAAATGCTTTGTATCATCGGTGCAGATTGTGCCGTCAATGTCAAAAAATACTGCCTTTATATCCATTAGTTTATCCCCTGCAGAAGATTAACCATTTCGATAGCACCCATAGCGGCATCACTGCCCTTGTTGCCTGCTTTTGTGCCGGCTCTTTCGATAGCCTGCTCGATATTGTCGGTTGTAATAACACCGAACATTACAGGAATTTCAGCTTCAAGACCGACACTTGCAATTCCCTTTGAAACCTCGGCACAAACGTAATCATAATGACTTGTTGAACCTCTGATAACCGCACCAAGGCAGATAATAGCGTCAAACTGTCCGCTTTGTGCAAGGCTTTTTGCTGCAAGAGGAATTTCAAAAGCTCCGGGAACCCAAGCAAGTGTTATATCATCATCTTTAACGCCGTGGCGAACAAGGGTATCTTCCGCACCGCTTACAAGCTTTGAAACGATAAATTCGTTAAATCTTGCCGCTACAATTGCAAACTTTTTGCCTTTTGCCTGATAATTTCCTTCAATAATTTTCATAATAAAAAACTCCTTTAAAATAAATTGTTAACTATAAATTATTAATTGTTTTCGTTGTCGTAGTCCACCAAATGCCCCATACGGTGTTGTTTGGTTTTAAGATAAAAATAATTCTGCTTGTTGCTGTGTATCTGAATTGGCACACGTTTTTCAACTTTAATGCCATATTCTTTAAGAGCATCTATTTTCAATGGGTTGTTGGTCATAAGTTCGACAGAATTTACACCAAGATGTTTAAATATCTGTGCGGCACAACTGTAATCACGCAAATCCGCATCAAAACCCAGCTTTATATTAGCGTCTACTGTGTCAAAACCCTGCTGTTGAAGGGCGTATGCTTTAATTTTATTGATAAGTCCTATTCCTCGTCCCTCTTGTCTAAGATAAAGCAGAACCCCTCGACCTTGTTTTGAAATTTTGGTCATAGCCTCGTGAAGTTGAGCCCCACAATCACATTTTTTAGATGCAAATACATCACCGGTCAAACATTCTGAGTGCATACGGCAAAGAACCGGTTTTCCGTCAGCAATATCGCCCATTGTAAGTGCAATGTGATGTTCCCCATTTATAATATTTTGAAAACCATGTATTTCAAAATCGCCATATTCGGTTGGCAGATTAGCATGAGAAACCTCTTTCATAAACTTAAAATTAATTTTCTGATATTTTTGAATATCTTTAATAGTAATAATTTTAAGATTAAACTCTTTGGCAAATTCCAAAAGTTCGGAAGTACGCATCATTGTTCCGTCCTCACGCATTATCTCACAACAAATGCCCACTGGCTTAAGTCCTGCAATCTTCATCATGTCAACGGTTGCCTCTGTGTGTCCGTTACGTTCTAAAACTCCGCCCGCCTTTGCCTCCAGTGGGAACATATGCCCCGGACGGCGGAAATCCTCTGGTTTAGCGTTATCATCTGCACACATTCTTGCGGTAAGTCCACGTTCTTCGGCTGAGATTCCGGTTGTAGTTGAAATATAATCAATAGATTGTGTGAAAGCAGTACAATGATTGTCCGTATTAACATTTACCATTTGGGAAAGACCCAACTTCTGAACATATTCACTGCTCATTGGTGTGCAGATAAGACCCTTTGCATACTTTGCCATAAAATTAATATTTTCGGTTGTAGCAAATTCCGCCGCACAGATAAGGTCGCCCTCGTTTTCTCGGTCGGGGTCATCAATAACCAGTATAACCTCACCATTTTTTAAAGCCTGTGCCGCCTGCTCTACCGTTGAAAAATCATTATTCATTCTTTTAACACTCCTTTTTATTTAAAAACTAACAAAAACCATTGCTTGCAAGAAAATCCATTGTTATATTGTTAGATTTTCCGCAGAGTTTTTCAATGTATTTTCCCAGTATATCACATTCTATATTTACCCTCTCGCCATTTACCTTGTCGTTTATGGTTGTGGTGTTTTCGCTCATTGTGTGTGGGATAAGTGCAATGGAAAATCGGTCGGTTGAAACGCTTGCAACCGTAAGACTTATGCCGTCAATTGTAACCGAGCCTTTTTCTACTATATATTTAAGCAGTTTTTTTTCTGCTCCAACAGTCAAAATAATGCTTTCGCCGTCCTTGACCCTTGAAATAATTTTGCCCGTTCCGTCCACATGACCCAGCACAATATGACCGCCAAATCTACCGCCCAATTGCATTGCTCTTTCAAGGTTTACACGGCTACCTTTTTTTAAATCGCCAAGGCTACTCTTGTTAAGGGTTTCGTGGGTGCAGTCGGCACAGAAAAAATCCTTTTCCATTTGAGTGACCGTAAGGCAAACACCGTTCACGGCTATGCTATCGCCAAGCCGAGTGCTTTCCAACACCTTTTTTGCCGATATTATAAGCTTTGTCGAATTATTGCCTATTTCCTTTATAATTCCAACTTCCTCAACAATTCCTGTAAACATAGTTATTTCCTTTCGTATTCCGCCATAATATCATCACCAAGCATTTTTAGGTTTGTGCATTTGTATTCAAAGGCATCTGACGCTTTTTCAACACCCTCACCGCCAATACAATTTTTGCCCTTTCCGCCAAAAATTTTTGGAGCAGTAAAAGTAACAATTTTATCCGCAAAACCAATAACGCTATAAGCAATTTCCGCTCCACCCTCAACCAAAACACTGTCCATTTTCATTTCACCGAGTTTTTCAAATAGCCTTTGCATATCAACACGCTTTCCCTCAAATTCAAGAATGGTCGCTCCTGCTTGTTCAAGCTTTGTTTTTTTTGTTTGGTCGGCTTGATTTGTGCAGGCTATTATAAGCGGAATTTCTTTAGCCGTCTTGACAAGATTACAATCAATCGGCGTTCTGAGCAGGCTGTCGCAAACAATTCTTGTTGGGTTGCTTGGATTTTCACATCGGCAGTTTAAGGTTGGATTGTCGGCAAGTACTGTATTTATTCCAACAAGTATTGCAGAATGTTGTTTTCTTAATTTGTGTCCCTCCAGTCTTGCCAATTCGCCAGTTATCCATTTAGAATTTCCTGTTTTGGTGGCAATAAAGCCGTCAATTGTCTTTGCAATTTTCACGGTTACATACGGCTTACCGTAAGTTATAAATTTAAAGAATATTGGGTTGAGAGCATCACAAAGTTCACGCTTATAATTTTCCACAACCTCTATTCCATGTGCTTTTAAATATTCTATTCCCTTGCCACCTACCAATTTGTTGGGGTCGTATGAACCAACAAAAACTCTTTTAATTCCACTTTGGGCGACCGCCTCGGTGCAGGGGGGTTGTTTTCCGTGGTGGCAACAAGGTTCAAGGGTAACATACATATCTGCACCCTTTGGAGAATTACCTCTTTCAAGGCAATTTTTAAGTGCGTTTCGTTCGGCGTGGAGAGAACCATATTTTTCGTGGTATCCCTCGCCGATTATTTCGCCGTCCTTTACTATAACCGCACCAACAAGGGGGTTAGGGTTGGTAAAGCCAACACCTTTTTTAGCAAGTTCCACGGCATATTCCATAAAATCTATTTTAATCATCTCCAAACAAAAACACCCCGAAACAATACAGTTTCGGGGTATAGCAAGTCTTATAATAAATCTTCTCTCATCCGGACTTTACCGTCGGTTTTGGAATTGCACCAAATCAACCAAAAAAGGCTCGCAGACTGTCACTGCCGGTTATGAATTACACATACCCCGAAGATACTAAATATATTATACTACAAATATTTCATTTTGTCAAGAGGTTTTGCAAATTAAATTTTTTGCATGGATTATAATTTAAAATGTACTGGCATACCGTTTTTCATCTCAATGTTAACTTCGCC
>CANRLN010000013.1 GCA_947631445.1 uncultured Clostridia bacterium | reverse complement strand
TAAAGGTTTCTATAGACTGGAAATTTAAATCGTTAGGAGTGAGTCCAAAGGTTTAACAAACTGCCGTTCGTTTTTTGCGAACATAAGATTTAGGAGTGTTAGGCTCTAATAATTAATTTGGAGGATAGTCCGATGGCATAACAAAATGCTTTTAAAGTTTTCCCTTTCGGGTATTCTTTAGTAAAGGATTGATGAACTATGATTAGAGGTTTCTATAGACTGGAAATTTAAATCGTTAGGAGTGAGTCCAACAAAGTAAGAAACTGCCGTCTGTGTTTTTTATAATCCGCAGACTAAGACTTATGGGGCAGAATTTCAGCCTTAATAATTAACGGAGGTACAGTCCGAAATACTAAGAAAATGCCGTTCCTGCGTTGCTCGTTGTGACGCTTGAATATACGACTACCAAAGAGGTGGATTATTCCACCTCTTTTTTGTATTAAATTAAATTTTTAGGGCAATAATAAACTTAGTGCAAATAATCTGCTACTGCTTATAAGGGTGGCACAGAGCTCATGCCCTTGAATAGCCCTTAAAAGTCGGCAGTTATTTATATAAAGGTGAGGGATTTTACAAAAAAATTCTTCACCTTTTATTTGAGCCTGAATATTATAAAACAGGGGTGGTAAAATGGAAATATCAACCGTGGGAAGCGACACAATAAAAATCGTGCTTTCCAATTCGGATTTAAAAAAACTGAGTGTTTGTCAGAATGATGAGGAATATTTTATTGATTATATGCTGAAAAAAGCAGGGGAAGTTGTGGATATAGAACAGTTTGGTGATACACTTTATGTTGAAATATTTGAAAAAAATTCGGGCTGTATTGTATATATATCGGGGTATAAAAAGAAATGCCTGAGGGAATATATAACTATAAAATGTAGCAGTGTTATGCAGACAAAGGAAATTTGCGATAAAATAAAATATCCCCTTGAAATTTATGCAGACCAAAATTTTTTTTATATTCTGTTTGTCGGTGGGGAGCTGAATTTTCTGCACTGTGAAATTTACAAAGGAAAATCTTATTTTATGGCAGTAAAAGAACATTGCACCTTTGTGACAAACTTAAAAAAATAACCCCGAAAGAAAAACTTTCGGGGAAATTTGATTATTCTTCCGTTTCTGGGTCGGGAATTTCCGGAATAACTGGGATTTCAACCGGTTGAGTAGTTGTAATCGGGTCAATATCGGGTGGGTCGGTCGCTACTGGTGTTGGAGTGGTTATAACCGTTGGTTCGGTCTGGGATACAACAGGCGGATTTTCAACATTTGGAGTTTGAGGCTGTTGAAAAGTTGTTGTATCATTCCAGTTCTGATTGTCTGGGTTGTCCCAATTCTGATTGTCCTGATTTTGATTATCTGTATTGTCCCAATTTTGATTGTCTTGATTAAAATCCGGCTGAGGATTTTCAAAATTGTTGTTGTCGTCAGTGCTGAATTGCGGTGGCTCGGTTTGCTGGGTTATTGAGGTTTCCTTAACCTGATATTCGTCTATAAACCTGCTTGAGGATTTTAAATTATCTCTTTTGGTAAAATACTTAAAAGTATAGTTGTTTGAAGAAAAATCCGCATTGCTTATATCGTCGCTTGTGTCAACATTGGTTGAACCATAGATTGTTTCTTGGAGCAAAGCGATATTTTGATTAAAATAAGGGCAAAGAACGTCCATTCCTCTTATTCTTGCATCATAAAAAGTATTGTCGGCAGGTATTCTCAGTTGTTGAATATCATAGTTCATATATCCCAATGCCTCAACAAGAAGATAGGCAATTTCTCCATCGTCAAGATTGGATTTTATATGGTCGGTGACAACCAACATTAAATTGTTAAGCTGGGTGAAAGAAAGCTTTTTTGCCTGTGAAATAATCTCGGATATTACCTTTCTTTGGCGTTGGGTTCTTTCATAGTCAGCGTTTCCAACATACCTCAAACGGGCATATGCAAGAGCCTGATTACCATTGAGAAGATAAGAACCGCCTTTATCCAAATAGTCTGTGCCTTTTTTGTTTTTAAGATAATGATTTTGTTCTGCCATTGGAGCTTTCATTCCTTCGGCTTCCTCGTCCGAAAGGGTAATGTTTACTCCGCCTACCGCTTCGATTACATCAATAAAAGAATAGAAGTCAAAAAGCACATATTTATCCACCTCAATTCCAAAATTGTCTTGAATGGTTCGGAACAAAAGTTCAGGGCCACCAAGCGAATAAGCCATATTAAGCCTATTTGCTCCATAATTTGGAATTTGCAGATAAATGTCACGCATAAAAGAGGTCATTGTAAAGGTTTTTGCCTTGGTGTTTATTGAAATTAAAATCATAACATCAGTGTTGCCTCGGCTTACCTGTTCTGTATCACGAATATCCTCGCCAATAACCAAAATATTTATAACATCTTCGTCACTCATGGTGGCATCTTTTATTGAATTGTATTGGCTAAGCAGCTTTTCTTCATGCTTTTGGATGTCCAATGTGTCCTTTCCGCCCTCGCCGGAATCCAGTTGGTAGTAGTTGCTATCCAGCTTTTCGCCATGATATTCCTGTATTCGGTTTACATAAAATTTAAATATACAAAACACCACCACAGCAATCATTACAATTATTGATAAAACCGCCGTTATAACCAGTGATGCTCGTTTTTTCTTAAAAGATTTTGGGCTTGTTTGGTTTTTTGCTTGCGGAATTTTGTCTGTTAAATTCTTGTTGCTTGTTGTTGGGTTTTTCTCTTGTTTCTTTGTTATAGAATTTGGTATAGAGGCAGAAGAAACCGATTTTTCTTGTTTATTTTCTTTATTGTTTAGATATTCTTGGGTTTTAACCTTAAGTTCTTGTATTTTTTTATCAACATCTTCAATTGTTAAATCGCTTGAATCTGTTAAATTGTTTGAATTGTTTAAATCATTTTCCTGCTTTTTTTTGATTGCCTGCGAAATCAAATCTTTTACTTCGCTGTTATCATCCGGAGTGCTGTTAGAGGGAATATTTGATTTATCGTCCATAATCTTCCTCTTTTCAATATTTATTATTATTTTATTTGAAAAAATAAAATACACATAATATTATTATAAAACATTTCACAAAAAAAATCAACCGCAAATCGACAAAAAAATGCACAAATTTCAATAATATAATTTAGTGAATTTCATAGTAAATTATTTTATTGTATTATTATAAAATATTAATTATTAACTTCGGCTTTTGAATTAAGCCAAGAAAATTAGCGTAAGTAAGGGATTTTGTTTGTCTTGCCGTGTGTTCGTGATAGAAAAGTTAAACAGACAAGTGTTAAATTATGAATATTTTTTATAAAAATTCTGCACGAATTGTTAAAAATTTGTGAGAAGCAAAAAAATTCAAAAAAATACTTGCAAAATAATTTGAATTGTGCTATACTAATTATAGGCTTAAAAACTGTTAATTATTTTATATTGCGGTTTGCCACTCAATTTCAAAAATTTTTAGGAGGTACATTTACTATGTCAGTAAAAGTTGCTATTAATGGTTTCGGACGTATCGGTCGTCTTGCTTTCAGACAGATGTTTGGAGCAGAAGGTTATGAGGTAGTTGCAATCAACGACCTTACTAAGCCTTCTATGCTTGCAGACCTTCTTAAGTATGACACAGCTCAGGGCGGTTATTGCGGTAAAATCGGCGAAAATCTTCACACTGTTGAAGCTGATGACGAAGCTGGTACAATCACAGTTGACGGCAAGACACTTAAAATTTATGCAAAGGCTAACGCTGCTGAACTCCCTTGGGGTGAAATCGGTGTAGACGTTGTTCTTGAATGCACAGGTTTCTACTGCTCTAAGGACAAGAGCCAGGCTCACATTGATGCTGGTGCTAAGAAGGTTGTTATTTCTGCTCCTGCTGGCAACGACCTTAAGACAATTGTTTACTCTGTAAACGAAAAAACTCTTACAGCAGACGACAAGATTATTTCTGCTGCTTCCTGCACAACAAACTGCCTCGCTCCTATGGCTGATGCTCTTAACAAGTATGCTCCAATCCAGAGCGGTATCATGAGCACAATTCACGCTTATACAGGCGACCAGATGATTCTTGACGGTCCTCACAGAAAGGGCGACATGAGAAGAGCAAGAGCTGGTGCTGCTAATATCGTTCCTAACTCCACAGGTGCTGCTAAGGCTATTGGTCTTGTAATTCCTGAGCTTAACGGCAAGCTTATCGGTTCTGCACAGAGAGTTCCTGTTCCTACAGGTTCTACAACAATCCTTACAGCTGTTGTTAAGGGCAATGACGTTACAGTTGACGGCATCAACGCTGCTATGAAGGCTGCTGCTTCTGAAAGCTTTGGTTACAACACTGACCCAATCGTTTCTTCTGACGTTATCGGCATGAAGTATGGTTCACTCTTTGATGCAACTCAGACAATGGTTTCTAAGATTGCTGATGACCTTTATGAAGTACAGGTTGTTTCTTGGTACGACAACGAAAATTCTTACACATCTCAGATGGTAAGAACAATCAAGTATTTTGCTGAACTCGGCTAATATTTGATTTGCCTGATTAATAAAGATTTATTTGCGTCCTCCCTTTGGGAGGGCGTTTTTGTTATTTTTATTCCTGCCGTTGGTGTGGATATATACAAATAAAAATATATTTTTATAAAAAAATACAAAAAAACACTTGACAATTAATTAAAATTATGCTATAATATATAATATAAAGAAAATAAGTTAAGGAGATAATTTTTATGAAAGGTCAAAAGAAAGATTTTTGGATTGTTCTCACATCTATAGTTTTAATGGTTGGCTCAACCGCTGTTTTCGTTTATAAATATATGGAAAAGAAAGCACACAACGAAAAATGGAAAGACTATGATGAGTGTGGAATATAAATAAACAAATTTATTTTGTTTCCCTGCCCCTATAGTTAAATGGATATAACAAGTCCCTCCTAAGGATTAGTTGTAGGTTCGATTCCTACTGGGGGCGTTCGCAGGGCAAGTTTTTTTGCTCAAGGCTAAAACATAGCGACTATTGCTTGCCGGTCGCTATGTTTTTTTGTTTTTGGAGGGACAAAAATGGAACATTGGAAAGCACACTATAAAGACAAATTTCATAATCTTAATATCAGCATTTTGAATACTCAAGGAGAATATAAAACCGACCCGCTTTCCTTTGAGATTGATGGCATTGTTTTTGAGGGTGCAAGCATTGGGGATTTTCAGCTTGCTGACCCTTTTCAATATGAAATTGCAAAACAAAAATTTAATATTTTAAAATATGGCGGATATGATGAAACGCTTAAACGTAATTTTAAATATAACTATTGCTTGCAGGGCTATCAGCTTGATGTTGAGATACCTGTTAAATTGGTTAGAAAATGTGATATGAAAATAGTGCAGGGGTTTATTAAAATTGATTTTAAATTTGTACCACATGATTTTAGTAAAAACCAATGTATTATAAAGTGTGACGGCAAAAGGGTTTATCGTGATGATGAGGTTGTGAACAGATTTTCGCTTGTTGTTGATGAAAAAATTTTTGAGTGTGGCAAACCAACCCTTTGTTTTGAAAATGCACTGCTTGATATTTGCGATAAAATAAAAGAAGAATATTATCTTAAATGTTGTTTCACCTGTCAATATTCGGACTATTCCCCCTATGGCAATGATGATTTTGGTATAATGCTTTGCTATCGTGGCTTTAAAGAGGAGTGCCTTAAGGTGAATGACAAAGATGATTGGTTTGAATTTCTGGAAGGTAAAAATTTTGAGGGCAGGCAGGAAACCTATCTTTGCGAGGAATATTCACCAAGGAACAGTGCAAGTGGTTATCGTGGGTTTGTAAATGGCATAGATTGAGGCATAACTTTTCATTATAGTGGCATAATAAAGGTAGAGGGTGGATTATTTATTTTGGGAATTTTATTCCCAAGTCCCTCTTGATTTTTTCGTCCACGGCGGAAAACATTTTAAATAAAAAATATGTTTTTTATAAAATAGTTTTAATATTTAGTTAAATTATTTAATCAAAAGGCATGAATTTATTTTTCGGAATTTTGTTGAAAATGCTTAGATTATGAACAAATTATTAAGTGCAAATTAAGACGTGGTTCATGAAAAAGGTCAAATTTTGCAAAAAAAAACTTTATAATAGATTGTAAATAGTTTAATTTTGATTATATAAAAATAGATATAATAATATTCTAATTTTATATTTTACATTTGAGCAAAAGTTTGTTAAAATATTAACAGAAGATAATTTAAGTAAGAGCAAACTGCTTTAAAGATTGTTAAATTTTTGACAAACTTAAATTAATCCAACTTTTTAGTAACGAAAATTAAAGGAGAATGGAACATGAAAAAAGATTTCATTGTTGACAGCGAACAAGCTTTGGAAGCTAAGATTGCACAGGTGAGAGAAGCTCAGAAAATTTTCGCAACCTACACTCAAGAACAGGTTGACAAGATTTTTAAGGCTGCCGCTATTGCCGCAAACAAGCAGAGAATCCCTCTTGCTAAGATGGCAGTTGAAGAAACAGGCATGGGTATTGTTGAAGATAAGGTTATCAAGAACAACTATGCAGCAGAACATATTTATAATGCTTATAAAAACGTTCAAACCTGCGGTGTTTTTGAAGAAAACAAGTCTTTTGGTACAATGCGTCTTTATGAGCCAATCGGTCTTATCGGTGCTGTAATTCCAACAACCAACCCAACCTCTACAGCTATCTTTAAGACACTTATCTGTCTTAAGACAAGAAATGGTATTATTATTTCGCCACACCCAAGAGCTAAGAACTCTACTATTGAAGCAGCAAGAATAGTATATGAGGCAGCTGTTGAAGCTGGTGCTCCTGAGGGAATTATTGGCTGGATTGATGTTCCTTCTCTTGAACTTACAAATATGATTATGAGAGAATCCGATACAATTCTTGCAACTGGTGGCCCCGGAATGGTTAAGGCTGCTTACTCTTCTGGTACTCCTGCCCTTGGCGTTGGTGCTGGTAACGCATCTGCTATTATTGATTCTTCCGCTGATGTTGTTAAGGCAGTAAACTCTATTATCCACTCTAAGACTTTCGACAATGGTATGATTTGTGCTACTGAACAGACAGTTATTGCAGATAAGAATGTTTATGACGCTGTTAAGAATGAATTTATCAAGAGAGGTTGCTATTTCCTCAAGCCTGATGAAGCTGATAAGATTAGAAGCACAATGCTTATCAATGGTGCATTGAATGCTAAAATCGTTGGTCAGCGTCCTGTAACCATTGCTAAAATGGCAGGATTTGAAGTTCCTGAAAGCACAAAGGTTCTTATCGGTGAGGCTACAACAACCGACACAAGCGAAGCTTTCGGTCACGAAAAGCTCACAACAATTTTGGGTATGTATAAATCTGAAAACTTTGCAGATTCCCTTAATATCGCTTGCGAACTTCTTGAAAACAATGGTGGTCTTGGACACACTTCTGTTCTTTGGATTGATGACGTTAACGAAAGAGAAAAGCTCAACGAATTTGCTGAAAGAATGAAAACAAGCCGTCTTATCGTAAACACTCCTTCTTCTTTGGGTGGTATCGGCGACCTTTACAACTTTGACTTTGCTCCTTCTCTTACACTTGGCTGCGGTTCTTGGGGCGGTAACTCCGTTTCCGAAAACGTTGGCATTAAGCATCTTTTGAACATTAAGACAGTTGCTGAGAGGAGAGAGAATATGCTTTGGTTCAGAGCACCTGAAAAGGTTTATATTAAGAGAGGATGTCTGCCTGTTGCTCTTGATGAGCTTAAGACAGTTATGAATAAAAAGAGAGCATTTATTGTTACCGACCAATTCCTCGGTAAGAATGGCTACACTAAGCCAATCACAGATAAGCTTGATGAAATGGGCATTGCACACGCTACCTTCTTTGACGTTGCTCCAGACCCAACACTTGCTTGTGCTTTGGCTGGTGTTGAACAGATTAGAGCTTTTGAGCCAGACGTAATTATCGCTCTCGGCGGTGGTTCTGCAATGGACGCTGCTAAGATTATGTGGGTTCTTTATGAACACCCAGATGCTGACTTCTTCGATATGGCAATGAGATTTATTGACATTCGTAAGAGAGTTTACACATTCCCTAAAATGGGCGAAAAGGCTTACTTCATTTGCGTTCCAACCTCTGCTGGTACTGGTTCTGAAGTTACTCCTTTTGCAGTTATCACTGACGAAAAGACAGGTACTAAGTATCCTCTTGCTGACTATCAGCTTATGCCTAACATGGCTATTATTGACGCTGATATGCATATGTCTGCTCCTAAGGGTCTTACTGCAGCTTCTGGTATTGACGCTGTAACCCATGCACTCGAAGCTTATGCTTCTGTTATGGCTACTGATTTCACAGACGGTATTGCTAAGCAGGCTCTTCAGGTTATCTTTAAGTATCTCCCAAGAGCTTATGACAACGGTCCAACAGACGTTGAGGCTCGTGAAAAGATGGCTCATGCAGCTACTATGGCTGGTATGGCTTTTGCTAACGCATTCCTCGGACTTTGCCACTCAATGGCTCACAAGCTTGGTGCTTACCACCACCTCCCTCACGGTGTTGCAAATGCTCTCCTTATCACTAAGATTATGAGATACAACGCTGAAGAAGTTCCAACAAAGATGGGTACTTTCTCACAGTATGCTTACCCTCACACAAAGGCTCGTTATGCTGAAGTTGCTGACGCTCTCGGTCTTGGTGGCAAGAATGATGATGAAAAGCTTGCTAACCTTTGCAAGGCTGTTGACGACCTTAAGCACAGAGTTGGCATTAAGGATACTATCAAGGAATATGGCATTAAGGAAGAAGATTTCCTTGCAACCCTTGATGAAATGGTTGAAAATGCTTTTGACGACCAGTGCACAGGTGCTAACCCAAGATATCCTCTCTTTAAGGAAATCAAGGAGATTTATCTTGAAGCTTACTACGGCGAAGGAAAAGTTCCTGCTCCTAAGGCTGAAGCTAAAAAAGAAGAAAAGTAATTTTCAGTTTCAAGTTTTAAATTAAATATAATGCCGCACGGTGAAAAATTTGCCGTGCGGTTTGTATTTGTATAGAACTTGTTTTGTATAAAATATATAAAAAGTATGGAATAAAATCTATGCTTAAATCTATTGACAAATGTCGCAAAAAATGTTATTATATTAATAGCGTATATATAATTGTATAGGCGAATAAGGATTAAGAGGTGTTTTTATAATGTACAAGATTTTAAAGAAAAAATGTCTGAATCCAACTGTTACATTGATGGAAGTGCAAGCTCCCGCTGTTGCTAAAAAGGCTGAACCGGGTCAGTTTATTATCCTTCGTGTTGATGAAAAGGGCGAAAGAATCCCCCTTACAGTTGCGGATTATGACAGAGAAAACGGAACTATTACTATTATATTCCAAATTGTTGGTGCTGGAACAGAGCAACTTAACCATTTGAATGAAGGCGAATATATTCATGATTTTGTTGGTCCTCTCGGTCGTGCAACCCACACAGACGGTCTTAAAAAGGTTGCTGTTGTTGGCGGTGGCGTTGGTTGTGCTATTGCTTACCCCGTTGCTAAAAAACTTCATAACCTTGGTTGCGAAGTTCATGCTATTATCGGCTTTAGAAACAAAGATTTGGTTATTCTTGAGGACGAATTTAAGCAGGCAAGTACAAAATGTTTCCTTATGACTGATGACGGCTCTTATGGCACAAAGGGTCTTGTTACCAACTGTCTTGAAGAACTTATAAAGTCGGGCGAACAGTATGACGAGGTTATTACTATTGGTCCTCTTATCATGATGAAGTTTGTAAGCCAGCTTACAAAGCAGTATAATATTAAAACAATTGCGTCCATGAACCCAATTATGATTGACGGCACAGGAATGTGCGGTGGCTGTCGTCTTACCGTTGGTGGAGAAACAAAGTTTGCTTGCGTTGACGGTCCAGAATTTGACGCTCATCTTATTGATTTTGATGAGGCTATGGCAAGAGGTTCAATGTATAAAGAATTTGAACGCAAGAAACATGAAGAAACTTGTAATTTATATAAGCAGGAGGTCAAATAATTATGCCTAATATGTCATTAAATAAAAATCCTATGCCTGCTCAGGCTCCTGAGGTCAGAAACAAGAATTTTAAAGAGGTAACCCTTGGATATACCGAAGAAACTGCTATTGATGAGGCAAAAAGATGCCTTAATTGTAAAAACAAGCCTTGTGTAACCGGTTGTCCTGTTTCAATACATATTCCGGATTTTATTGCACAGGTTGCAGAGGGTAATTTTGAGGAGGCTTATAAGATTATCACCCAGTCCAGCTCTCTCCCTGCTGTTTGCGGTCGTGTATGTCCACAGGAATCTCAGTGCGAATCCAAATGTGTAAGAGGAATTAAGGGCGAACCGGTAGGTATTGGCAGACTTGAAAGATTTGTTGCTGACTGGCACAATGCCCACTCTACAACCAAACCCGAAAAGCCAGAATCCAACGGCAAAAAGGTTGCTGTTATTGGTTCAGGTCCGTCTGGACTTGCTTGTGCAGGAGATTTGGCTAAGAAAGGCTATGAGGTTACAATTTTTGAAGCCCTTCACCTTGCCGGCGGTGTGCTTGTTTATGGTATCCCTGAATTTAGACTTCCAAAATCCATTGTTCAAAAGGAAATTGATAACTTAACTGCTCTTGGCGTTGACATTCAAACAAACATGGTTATTGGCAAGACTGTTTCTATTGATGAACTCCAAAAAGAATATGGTTTTGAGGCTATATTTATTGGTTCGGGTGCAGGACTTCCAATGTTTATGAATATCCCTGGTGAAAACTATAAGGGTGTGTTCTCGGCAAACGAATTTTTAACAAGAATTAATCTTATGAAAGCTTATCTTGACGATAGCCAAACACCAATCAAGCACGCTAAAAAAGTTGCTGTTGTTGGTGGCGGTAATGTTGCCATGGACGCTGCCCGTTGTGCAAAGCGTCTTGGTGCAGAGGTTTATATTGTTTATAGACGTGGCATGGAAGAACTTCCTGCTCGTAAAGAAGAAGTTGAACACGCTGAGGAAGAAGGAATTATCTTCAAGACACTCAACAATCCTGTTGAAATTTATGGCGATGAAAACGGAAACGTTTGTGGCATGAAGTGTGTTAAAATGGAACTTGGCGAACCCGATGCAAGTGGCAGACGCAGACCAAAGGCTATTGAGGGCAGTGAATTTGACCTTGATGTTGATTGCGTTATTATGTCGCTTGGAACTTCCCCCAACCCACTTATCAAATCTACAACAGAGGGACTTGAAACTCAAAAATGGGGCGGTATTATCGCTGATGAAAATGGTCTTACCTCAAGAGTTGGAGTATATGCAGGCGGTGACGCTGTAACCGGTGCTGCTACTGTTATTCTTGCAATGGGTGCAGGTAAAACTGCTGCTAAGGCTATTGATGAATATCTTGCAAATAAATAATATATAATTTTATTAGTAATTTCTCTTGCCAATAGGCAAGGGAAATTTTTTTGTCATAACCCAACCCGTTTCTGACAAGTCATAAAATAAAATTGTTAAGAAATTGTAAATAATCTCGAATGCTACTTGACATACAATACTATGTGTTGTATAATATTATATGAAAGGAAGTGATACGGTTGGATGCACAGATGAAAAGAGGAATGATTGAAATTTGTGTGCTGAGTGCCTTGATTGAAGAAGATTCCTATGGATATAAAATTGTTAAGGATTTAACCGATGAGGGAATAAGCATAACCGAATCGACATTATACCCTATTCTAAAGCGACTTGAAAAAAACGAATGTTTGACCGTTTATTCGGTGGAACATAATTCAAGGCTTAGAAAGTTTTATAGAATTACCACAAAAGGTATTGAACAGATTGAGGAATTTCTTAACCAATGGGACGAGGTCAAAAGGGTTTATGAATATATAGAAAGGAGATATAAAAATGCAAATAAATGATTTTTTTGAAAAATTCGGTAAAATGTTTGGCGGGCATAATGAAATTAATACTAAAGCAGGCTTTTTAAAGGCTCTTTCCCAAAAGCTTAGTGTACTTCCAAAGGAAGAACGTGAAAAAAGCCTTAATTTTTATGAGGAGATTATAGATGATAAAATTGAGGAGGGTTTGACCGAACAGGAAGCAGTCGAAAGCCTTGGTAGTATTGATGAGATTGTGGCGGATATTTTGGAAAACTCATCGGTTGATGGTCAGACGACAGCCGAAAAAAAGGGTATACCTCTTTGGGCAAGAATTTGTTTGCTTGTTGTATCAAGTCCTTTGTGGTGTATGGCGTATATCGTTATGTTAATAGCTTTTGTTTGTATTCTAATTCTTGGAATTATCGAGGCGAGTTTTGCTCTTATGGTAGTAAGCGGAATTGCACAAGCCGTGCTTGACTTTATCTGCAAATATAATGCACACGCTGTTTTTTGCCTTGGAATTGCTATTATGAGTGCAGGGTTAGGAATGGTTTTGTTTAAGCCCATTGATTTGGCAATGGTCAAGTCCTCAAAATTTCTTTGGGAAATGACCGTTAAATTTTCACGCTGGCTTTTTGGAATGGAGGGTTAGATTTTATGAAAAACTGGAATTTTAAGAAGATTAATATTATCGGTGGAATTCTTATTGGGCTTGGCGGAATTGTAATGCTTTGTGCGTCTTTTATTCCCATTGATGATAGCTTTACACAAGAAACCAAAAGCTTTTCAGCGGATAATATAAAAAATTTGACCATTGAAAGCAAATCAGATGATGTTGAAATTATCCCCTCGACAGACGGAAAAATTGGATTTGATTATTATGAAAGCAAACATAAAAAATATATCATAAATCAGCAGGGAACAACCCTTGAAATAAAGCAGGATATAAAGCCATATTATTCTTTGCATTTTATAGATTTTCAATTTGGCAGATTTAAAAGCCAAATGCCACGAAAATTGACCGTGTATCTTCCCGAGGGAATAAACTTTGAGCAGTTTAAGCTTAAAGACAGCTACGGCGACGTTAAAACCTATACTGTAATTTCCGCAAAAAATGGAGAATTTAACATTGATTGTGGCGATATTGATATGAACGACCAAAACTTTGAAAATCTTAAGATTGACATGGATTATGGAAGTGCAATTGTAAACAATCTTGCCTGCGATAACTTAACATTTGAAAATGACAATGGAAATATAACTTTTGATGGACTTAATGCAAAGCAGGCGGATTTTAGCCTTGATTATGGTAAACTTAGTCTTTCAAATGCAACCGTTCAAGATGCTGTTACTGTTGAAAATGGTAATGGAAATGTGAACTTTAATAATATAAAATCGGGCAAAACGGATATTTTGCTTAGATATGGCGATGCGAATATTAACGGTCTTGATAGCGATAATTTTAATATTATGGATTCAAATGGTGATATTAAAGTAAGCGGTCTTGTGGGCAATAGTGAGTGTGTTGTTAAAAATTCATATGGAGATATTGACATAGAGGATAGCGAGCTTAAGAAATCTGATGTTAGGGCAAACAATGGAGAGATAAATATTAGTGACTGTATTTTTGAGGATATGGAGCTTGATAATGATTATGGAGATATTGAGGTTAAGCTTAAAGACAGCTTTGAAAACTACACCATTTCTGCAAAAAGCAATTTTGGAGATGTGAACATTCCTGACAAGGCAATGGGGGATAAATGGCTTAAGGCAGAAACACAAAACGGAGATATAAAGATTTATTAATAATTAAGGGTTTTGGGATTTATCCCAAAGCCCTTTTTGTTTGGGTCAGAATCCTTGTCTTAATTTCGACATAATTCTTTAAAAGCTTATGGTATAATATTTTTAGAAAATAAAAAAGGAGGCTTTTAAAATGACGGTTGAATTTGAATACAACGAATTAAGACAGATTTTAACTGTTTTTTTATGTGGCGAAATTGACCATCACAGTGCTGTTGGAACAAGAAGTCTGATTGATATAAAAATAAACGCTTTGCGTCCTGTTCAGCTTGTGCTTGATTTTCGTTCGGTCAGCTTTATGGACAGTTCGGGGATAGGTCTTGTTATGGGAAGATTTAGAAGCATGGAGGAGATTGGCGGAGAGGTTATAATTGCAAATCCGCCGAGTTTTATAAAGAGGGTTATGAGGCTTTCGGGAATCGGCAGAATTGCAAGAATTGTGGACACTCTGCCACCGATTAACAATTCAAACAACAAGGAGGAACAAAACAATGAGTCAACCAAAGTACCTCAATGAACTTAAAACTTCCTTTCCGTCGCTTTCGGAAAACGAACGATTGGCAAGGCTTATTGCAGGTTCGTTTTTTTCGTCGCTTGACCCTTTGGCAGATGAAATTTCGGACATTAAAACCGCTCTTTCTGAAGCGGTTACCAACTGTATTGTTCATGCCTATAAAAATCATATTGGCAGAATTGAGCTGACTTTAAGAATTTTACCTGAAAGAAATATATACATAAAGATTAAAGACCGTGGGTGCGGAATAGAAAATATAGGGCAGGCAATGCAACCTCTTTTTACAACCTCAAGTGACGAGGAAAGGGCAGGGCTTGGCTTTGCGGTTATGGAAAGCTTTACTGATGAGGTTGTTGTAAGGAGCAAACCCGACAGGGGAACAACAGTTATTCTGAAAAAAAAGCTTTGTGCAAAGGAAAACAGCAATGGCAGATAACAGGGACAAGCTGGTTGAAGATAATTTAAAACTTGTTCATTATTGTGCAAACCGATTCAGAAACCGTGGAATTGAATATGACGATTTATATCAGGCAGGCTGTATAGGACTGGTTAAAGCGGCAGACGGTTTTGACGAGGACAGAGGGGTTAAATTTTCTACCTATGCCGTGCCGACCATACTTGGAGAAATAAAAAGGCTTTTTCGTGATGGTTCGGCAGTTAGAATAAGCAGAAGTATAAAAGAACTTTATGCAAAATGCAAAAATTATATTGATGATTTTATATGTGAGCAGGGCAGAGAGCCGACCATGCAGGAAATAGCCGATTGCTTGGGGGTAAGCGTTGAACGAGTGTGCGAAGCAATAAACGTAAGCAGTTGTCCTGTTAGCCTTACTCCTGATGAGGACGGTTTTTCCATTGAAATTCCCGAACAGGCAAAAGATGACGAAATTGCCGACCGACTTTCACTTGAGCAGGTTATAGGGGAGCTTGAGCCAATCGATAGGCAGATTATAGATTTAAGATTTTTTAAAAATAAAACTCAATCCCAAACGGCACAGATTATGGGTAAAACACAAGTTTGGATTTCAAGGCGGGAGAAAAAAATATTGCTTTATATGCGAAGTCAACTTGAATAATAAAACAAAACGGATTTTTATAATATCCCTGCTTTTTTAAGCAGGGTTATATTTTTTTAATTTTAAAATAATTGTGCCAAATAATTGACAAATCCTGTAGAATGTGTTATAATAAAAAAGTAGCAAAGTTTTAGAAATTATAGAATGGGAGAATGAAAAAATGAGTGTTTGTTTGAAAAAAAAGCAGGCTATAAGCCTTACCAAAGTAAACAATAAATTGGAAAATTTGTATGTTGGTCTTGGTTGGGATTCGGCTAAAAAAGGTGCTAATATCGATTGTGATGCTGTCGCTGTTCCGCTTATGAACGGAAAACTCCATGGAATTTTTGGAAATTGTGTTTGCTGGACAAATCTTACCTTTAAAGATAATTCTATTGTTCATAGCGGAGATAATCTCACTGGCAATGGGGACGGCGATGACGAGGTAATTCGTGTTTACCTTAGCAAGCTTAAAAAACTTGGTTATGACGGGGTCGCATTTGGTGTAAATGTTTTTTCGGGGCAGACCTTTGACCAAATTCAAAATGCTTTTATTCGTCTTGTCAATGATGATACAAAAGAAGAAATCTGCCGTTATAATCTTACGGAAGGTTATACAGGTTGCCGACATATGGTGCTTGGCGAACTTCACCTTGTTAATGATGAATGGATTTTCACAGCAGTTGGCGAGGGCGGAGAAAAAGTTGGCATAAAGCATATTAAAAATCGCTATAAATAAGTTAAATAAACCGCTTCGGTTTGGAGCGGTTTTGTTGTGAAAAATTAGGGTATAAAATATGCAACCATAGGTTTACAAATTGCAACACAAGGTTGGTTGCAATCTTGTTAAAAGTATGATATAATAGTGATTGTAATATGAAAAACATATTGAATATTAAAAAAAGGAGAAAAAAATAGAAATGAATTTTTCGGAAAAAATAAGATTGCTAAGGCTTAAATTTTCTATGTCGCAGGAGGAAATGGCAGGGCAACTTGGGGTGAGCCGTCAGACGGTTTCAAAATGGGAATCGGGAGGGGCATATCCCGAAATTGAGAAGCTTATAGTAATAAGCGAACTGTTTGATGTTTCAATTGATTTTTTGCTTAAAGACAAATATTCAACAGGCTCTCAGAAGGGAAATCTTGAAAGAACCGTTCTTCAGTTTCTTGCATCTACCAACGATATGGAGGAAATAACCCAAACGCTTATTGAAATTTCAAGCGATGGGATAATTGACGAGGACGAAAGAGCTGATGCAGACAGAATTATATGTACGCTTGATAATATAGCGGAAAATATTCAGAAGATAAAATCCGTTCTGAGCAGTGAAGATTAAATTTTTTGGGAGGAATTTTTTTATGAATACAATGCAGATTTTTAAAAAGACGATGAAGTTTGTTTGGATTCGTCTTGGTACTAATGTTTTAATTTCTATTGGTGCTATTTTATGGACGGTTATGTGGATTGCAATTGCGACAGCTGCCAACAATACAATTGTAAGTATTCTTGCACTTGTTGCGGTTTGTTCGCTTTTTAAAATTGTAAGTTTGGTCAAGATGTATGCCGACTATATGGTAAAATCCGCACACATTGCGGTGGTGGCAAACGCTTTTCAGACCGGCACAATCCCTGATAATATGCTTGAATTTGGCAAAGAAAGGGTTAAACAGAAGTTTGCACAGGCAAATGCTTATATTCTTTTGGATAAATTGGTTGCCGGAAGCATAAAGCAGATTAACAGAGCTGTAAACAAGGCTTTTGAATGGCTTACCAAACTTATTCCACAAGCCGAAGTTATTGGAAACGTTCTTCAAAAGTTTACAGAAATGAGCCTTACATATGTTGATGAATGTTGTCTTTGCTATACTTTTATGAACGATGGTCAATCGGCTTTTAAATCTGCCGCTGACGGAGTTGTTATTTATTTTCAGAACTGGAAAGGTCTTTTAAAACACGCTGCTAAATCTACTGGAATTGTACTTGTGATTGAGCTTGTTTGTGTGGGTCTTATCTATGGTGTTGTTATGGCTCTTGCGGGAACGGCAACCACTATGGGTTGGGTTCTTGCAATTGTTATTGCCTTTTGCATTGTGTTCAGCCTGCGTGACGCTTTCCTTAACACTTATATGATGATTTACACAATGGAAAACTTTATGAAAGAGGTTCAGAAGGGTGTTATTTCTCACGACCTTTATGGCAAGCTTTGTAATATGTCGGCACAGTTTAGAGATTTGGTCGGCAGAGCAGGAATAAATATAAATCAGCCTGCTTATGCTACAGCAGGAAATACACCTCCTACGCAGTCTACCCAACAACCACAACAATCTGTAAGCAGTTTCTGCTCCAGCTGCGGAACGCCAAACAGCAATAATTCAGCGTTTTGTTCCAATTGTGGAAACGACTTAAGATTATAAAAATAAAAAATATAAAAAATAGTTGTTCCCTCGCCTTAGGCGGGGGAATAATTGTTAAAACTTTTTTCTTAATTTTTACAAAAAATATTTTTCGTTAATTTTTTATCAAAACACTTGACTTTTGCGTGAAAATTTGGTATAATGTTATTAAACAATTTATGATTGTAAAGTGAAAAGGTGTGTCAGAATTATGAAAAATAATAAATTACAGGCTCTTGATTTTGTTGCGAGCTGTTTTGCAAATGAAGAATTTGACCTCGCAATAAACAAAACCCTTAAATTTTTAAGAAAATATTTTAAGGTGGATATAGTTTCGGTAAGAACGACAATAGGTAGAGAATATTGTCTTAGGTTTGTGCTGGAATCGGTTAAATCCACCATTCCCGAAAGAAGAATTAATGAAACTATTGTTTATACCAAAGAACAATGGAACGATGTTATAAATCTATATAAAAAAGGAAATTTTTTAAGCTATGATAATCAAAATCTTGATGTTATCCCAGGGCTTAAAAGCAAAAATTTAAAAAAGGCATTTTTGCAGATACCAATGTTTTTTCGTGGCAGTTTTATAGGCACAATGGATTTTGTTAATGTCTTTGATGAAAAGCAATGGACGGAACAAGAAATTTACGAAGCAGAAAAGATATCAAATCTTGTCTGCACCTACTATGGAACTTCCAATCTTTACAATCAAAATATGAACGATTATAACATTGACCCAATGACCGGTCTTGAAAATTATGAAAGTTTTGTAAAATCGCTTGAACAGCTTATTTCGGGTCAACCGGAAGATAAGTATATTGCAATTGTTTATTCGGATATATACCATTTTAAATATATAAACGAAACCTATGGTTACAATGTCGGCAACAATATTTTAAAGCTTGCTGCTAAAGTTATTAAAGATAATTCGGACGAAACCTTAATCGCTTGCAGAGTTCATTCGGATAATTTTGTTGTATCCATGCTGATTGACAAATCTCAGGAAAAGGAATTTGCGGAGCTGGTTAAGTTGGTCAGCCGAATTTTTATTGCCCGTTTGCAGGAAAGCTATCCGGAAATTCAACTTAAAACCCATTCGGGGGTTTACTTTATAAAAAATCCTAATATCACAGCGGAAATTGCTGTGGCAAATGCAAATCTTGCTCGCAAGATACTTAAGAAAAATGATACAAGCAGTGTTAAAGTATTTGAACAAAAGATGATGGAGGATATTTCTACTCAGGAACATCTTACCAATGAACTTCCAAAGGCGATAAAAAACCGCAATCTTAAGGTTTACTATCAGCCGAAAATCAGCTGTGAAAACGAAGAAATTGTCGGGGCAGAAGCTCTTATCCGCTGGGTCTGCGATGACGGAACTTTTATCTATCCCGACCAGTTTATTCCCACTTTTGAGAAAAACGGAAATATTCTTGATGTTGATTACTATGTATATGAGGACGTGTTTAAATATCTTTATGAGAGGATTGAAAACGGTCTGCCCTGCGTTCCCATTTCAATGAATGTTTCAAGGGTTCATTTTAGTGATGATAAACTTATAAACTATGTAAAGTTTTTGTTTGATAAATATCCTATTCCTTCCCAATTGATTGAGTTTGAGCTTACCGAAAATATTTATATGGCCAATTTTGACAATGCCGCAAAACTGCTTGAGGCTTGTCATTCGCTGGACATTCTTGTTTCGATGGACGATTTCGGTTCGGGTTATTCTTCGCTTAATATGATAAGAGAACTTACAATAGATATACTTAAAATTGATAAGATTTTCTTAAAGCATGAGGTACTTACCAAAAGCGACAAGATTATTATTGAAACGATTATTAAAATGGCAAAAAGCCTTAATATAAAGGTACTTTGTGAGGGAGTAGAAACGCTTGACCAAAGCAATTTTCTGCGGGAGGCAGGTTGTGACCTTATGCAGGGATACTACTATTCAAAACCTCTTTCTCAGGAAAAATTTGATGAATATATGAAAAAACATTTTGTTAAATAATAAAATCGGGTTGTTATCGTTTAGGATAACAACCCTTTTTTTTCAGGCAAATTCAAAGCCGTTGGCTCTTATTTGGTCTATTGCCTGCGAAAGCACTTCGGCATTTGTCTTGCTTACCGAGTGAAGAAGATATATTGCCCCTTTGTGGGCAGAATTTACGATTTTTTCCATTGCCTGTTGATTATCCGGTTGACTGTTTACGTCCCAATCGGCATAAGCAAAACTCCACATTACCGTTTGATAGCCGAGTTTGTCCGCAATTGCAAGGCTTTGTTCGGAAAATTCTCCCATTGGTGGACGAAAAAGTTTCATGGTATAGTTAAAATTATCAAGCATAAATTGATGAAAATCCATTATTTCATTTTTACATTCTTCAGGCGAAAGGGTGGGCATTGAATAGTGGTTTACCGAATGGTTGCCTACAATATGTCCCTCATCTATCATTCGTTTTACAAGGTCGGGATTTTTAACAGCATAGTCCTGAAGAACAAAAAAAACCGCACGCACTCCTTTTTCTTTAAGCACATCAAGGATTTTTGGAGTATAACCGTTTTCGTATCCTTGGTCGAAAGTAAGATATATTTTGTCGCTGTTTTCGCTAATGGCGGTTGCCCCAAGCTGATTATATTTTGCGTTGAAATCCAACGCTCCCTGCGGACGGTTGGAATTGTCAAAAAGTGTGCCTTGACCATATCCATATTTTTTAGTATCATAGTTATCAAAATCCGAATGGATAAAATCATCTTTCTTGTATTGGTTACTAATCGGCATTATTGACACTTCGCCGTTACTTCTGCCGTTGGTTCGTGGGTCGGGGGCTTGATTGCTACTTTTAAAATTGCTATTTTCAGAAGTTTCCATATCGGGACGCTGAGGCGTTTCTTGATTGGAACAACTGCAAAGTGAAAGGCTTAAGGCAAGGGTAATACAAAAAGTATATAAATATCCTTTTAAAAACATTTTTAATTCATCTCCTATTAGAAATATTATAAATATTATTTGATTAAACTACAAAATTTATAGATGTTAAATATTATATGATTTTGTGTAAAAAATTGTGAAGATAAATAAAAATAATTTTAAAAAAATGCTTGACAAATTTAAAATAATATGCTATACTATAAATAAAGTGAGCGTACTGCTAATGATTAGCGGTTTACCTCCAAAGAATTACGTGCATAGTAGTCGCCTATCCTGAGAAAATATGGCGGCTACTTCTTTTTGTTATTGCGTATGTTGTTTACAACATTAATTATATTAACTGCAAGGTTGCCCATGTGGACAATCAATGTAAGTATCATAATAATTTCTGAAGTATTCATACAACTCACCTCCATTTCTGGAGGAAGATTTAAACCGCCTACCGTTTTAGCAGTACGCCCATAATGATATTATATCATATAATATTTATTTTGTCAAGTTTTTTAAAACTTTATTGACAAAATATTATTTTTGTGGTATAATTAGTTTAAAATAAATTTTAAGGAGCAATTTTATGAAAAATTTAACAAGAGTGATTGCATCTGTTTTGGTTTGCGTGAGCCTTGCGGTTTTTTGTTCCTGCAATGGGCAAAGGGCAATTGATAAAGATTCAAACAATAATATTGTTGTAAAGGACACATTGCCTACCGATGTTGAAACAACCCAGCAGAATGACATTCAGACAACACCCGAACAGGAAAAACCTGAAGAAAAATCAGAGGAAGAACCAGACGAAACCCCAACTGATGACGAGGATAATATTTTTGAATTTGGAAATGGGAACAAGCTGGATTTTGCAACCACAAGCATGCCAATTGAATATCAATATAAATATTTATACAGTTTTGCCGAACATCTCCCTCAAAGTAAACTTTATGACGAAAAAAATGAAATATGGGGAGCAAGAATAGACACTGCCTATATCGGCGATTTTAATGATGATGGTGTTCTTGATATGCTTGTTGGCTACAGAGTTGATTATGACAAACATATTCCAAAAAGCCAGAATCCTAAATATTATGATATGATTGAATTCTACACTTTTGATGCTGGAGAAATTCAGCTTGCAAGAGAAATTGTTTGCGACCGTGAGCAGAATATTGAATGGTCGGTTAAGTATAACAACCTTGAAAATAAAGCCTATGTTTGCGACACAAAATATTTATACACTCAAGCAAGCCGTAAGAAAATAAATTTTTATGATTTCTTTGCAGATGAAAATAAAGAGGTTGCCTCTTTTGAAGAATTTAATGGGCAAAAGCAATACACTTTGGATTCCAAAGAGTGTGGCGAAGATGAATATCTTGAAAAATCACTTGAATATTCAAATTTTTATATCACTCAATCGGGTGGAGAATTTTTAAACAAGGCTATATATTTTACAAAGGAAAAAATAGAAGTGCATAAAATAAATTTTGTGGATAATCCGCAGGATTAAAAATAATTTTTAATTAAGGAGAGAAGAAAACATGATACAGGTTAAAAACGTATCCATGAATTTTGGGAATTTTACCGCCCTTGACAATGTCAATCTTGAAATACCGTCAGGGTGTGCCTTTGGTTTCCTTGGTTCAAATGGAGCAGGTAAATCAACCCTTATGCGTCAGATTTGCGGAATTTATGATGTTCCGCAAGGGGAGATTTTAATTGACGGGCAAGGGGTTTATAACAACCCTGCTGTTAAATCCGAAATATTTTTTGTCAGCGATGAAACGGTTCAGTTTGCCAATTTCACCCTTGACCAACTTAAAAAATATTACAAAAATTATTATGCAAAATTTGATGAGCAGGTTTTTAACAAACTTACCCTTTCGCTTTCGCTCCCGACCAACAAAAAGCTTGCTAAATTTTCAAAGGGAATGAAAAGGCAATCGGTGGTTGTGATTGGACTTGCCTGCAATACCAAATATCTTATACTTGATGAGGCTTTTGACGGTCTTGACCCAGCAATGAGAAGTATTGTAAAAAGCATGATTATAGATGCAATGCAAAAAAGGGATTTAACCCTTATTGTTTCCTCCCACAACATGGCGGAGATGACCGAACTTTGCAATTATATAATGCTGATACATAAAGGCAAGGTGCTTTTTTCAAGAAATATACATGATTCAAGCGAAAGCCTTGTTAAAATTCAGGTTATATTTAAAGATAAAGTTATTTCACAGAAAGATTTTGAAAACCTTGGAATACAAGTGTTGAGTTTTTCCCAATCGGGAAGTATTGTAAACATAATAGCAAGAGGAAACAGCAAAGAAATTTTGCCGAAAATTCAGGAACTTGCTCCTGACCTTTGCGAAGAAATTCCAATGACACTTGATGAGGCTTTTGTATATGAAATGGAGGTTAGGGGCTATGGAAAAAAACTGCTTGAACAATAAAGATATAATAATTAATGCAGCAAAATCCGAAAATATCCTGCATAAAAAGCAAAGATTTATTGTGTGGTTTCTGTCTATAATTGGCACGGTTATTGGCTATTCGTCAGTTTTTGATGATATTATATCCTCAAATTTAGACCAAGAATATCATTATAAAAATAACATTACCAATGGGATTCGCCACTTGGAGTGGGACGATTTTAATATGCTCGGCTTTTTCTTTTGCTTTGTTGCTTGTATATCCGGTGTGAGCCTTGTGGTAAAGACCTTTGCCGAACTTCACCACAGAACCACAAGCGATATGCAGTATGCTCTCCCGCTTTCCCATTCCCAAAGATTTATTTCAAAATTGCTTTCGCTTGGTAATTGCTATTTTGTTCCGCTAATTGTCCCTTCTGCTGTTTTGGGAATTATAGCCTCAATTACAAGTGCATTTTGTCCACACGTTGATACTGCTGACGTTATATTTATAGGCATTTGGGCGGTTGCAATAATTTTTATGCTGGGTCTTATTACCGTCTTTACGGTAACCATTGTAACGGTATGTTGTGGCAGAGCCGCCGAACCTTCTTATATGTCAGTAATTCTTGGTGCTTGCCTTTGCTTTATTGTTCCGGATATTGTATGGCTTATAAGTGCCTCCAATCCCTATTCTTACACTGGAGTGGATATGTTTGGCAAAATGAGTTTCTGTACTTATATTCTTGCACTTTGGGGTGGAGAAAGTATGTCAGACCTGCTGTCGCTTGTGGTTAATCTTTTGCTTTGCATTTTAACCTTTGCGATTGTAATGTATCTGTCTTATAGAATTTATAGAAAGCGTGACGGCAGAAGTGTAGGCAAACCGATAGTTTTCCATGCAATTTTTGAAATTATTTTATGCTTAGGCGTGTTCTTAAGTGCCTCAATCGGACTTAACTATGTTACCATTGCTATAAGCTTTGTGGCATATATGATTATAAGAATTGTTTCGGAAAAGGAGAATTTTAAGAAAAAGATTTTGGCTTGGGTTGGACTTTATATAGTATATGTAGCTATTGTGCCAATATTTATGCTTGTTTCCAATGCAACCAATGGTTTTGGAACGGATAATAAAATAATAAGAGAGATAAAAAAAGCTGATAAAATTGAGTATATGGATATAGACCTTAATCATTATTACTATGTAAACAATGATAATTATAAAGATACAGGTACAGATGCAGAATCTGAATTGTATAGATATAATAGTGATGATATTAATAACCCAATAGATTATGAGCAGGTTAAAGAATTTCTTGTGGCACTTGTGGAAAATTCCAAACAGCTTGATGATATAGCAGGTAGTGGAGCAAATTTTGGATTTGTTAATGAATATTATCGTAGTTATAGTTATACAAGTAATTATGAACTTGGCAAAAAATATGATAAATTCTATAAGTTGGATGTTGGTGTAGATTTGCCAGATGACCGCAATTTTGATATTAGTATTTATTTTGATGATGCGGAAAAGGCAAAGGAATTTGCCGAATTTATCAATGCAAATCCTTTTGATGCGTATAAAGAGCCTAATGATATACCTGAGAATTTACCACGTAGCAATTGATGATTTACCACACAGTTGGTAGTAAAAAAATCCTTCGCTTTGGCGGGGGATTTTTTGCTTGCAAAAATAAAAAAAACCTTGCATAAAAGCAAGGTAACATAAAAAAATTCCGCTCTGCCGCCATATGACAATTAAAAACCCACTATAAAAGTAGGGTGGGTAACCGCCCAATAGCCTCACGCTCCCTTCGTCCGTTGACCGCACAGACTTAATAATAAAGTGGTGCGGGCGGGAGGTCTGCAATACTCTACCGGAGCTAATTCCCTTAAGAAAATTGTTGGATTCAATTATATCATACTTTTTCGCACAGAGCAGAATTATTATTAAATTTTATTGTTCATCTTCAGCATTTTCGCTGTTGATTTTTGCAATAAGAATATCGCCGATACGGTCGTATTCATCATCATCATCAATGGAAGTAAGCTCTTCATCGCCGTTTTCATTGATAAAGCTTTCCATCACTACAACATCAAGGTCTTGCTGAGCATTATATTCTTCGTCATCTTCGATATAAGGGGTAAGAGCATAATATTTTCTTTCTTTCTCTTCGTAAGAGCCAAGCAGTTCAAATATAGTTTCTCCACCTTCTTCATCAATAAGTGTATAAAGAACCGGTTCGTAGGTTTCGTTATCCATGTTTTTTATCCTCCTTTAGTATTTCTTATGTTATATTAATTATACAACAAAAAATACAATTTGTCAAGGGTTTTTTCAAAAAAAAATGTGAATTTTTAAAAATGTATATAATTTACAACAAAAAAATACATTATTTTTATATCGTTACTGTTTTTAACAAAATAATTTTGAGAGGATTATAATTGGTGGAATTATTTACAACAAATTTATTATGAATATAGTATGTTGCTAAAAATGAATTTTATTCTCCCAAAAATTTCAGATTTTTTTAAAAATCAAACGATTTAATCTTTGTTTTGCAGGAATGTTAGTCAAAAATAGCAAATTTGAATACGGTGGTTCGGGCTATTTGATTAAAATGTAGAAATTTGATTTATTCTATTGACAAATGGACTTTAATATGTTATTATTAAAGTATCGAATTAATTTATAATAAAGCGAAAATCGAACAATGGCGTTCATCAAGGGTCTTTTTATGCCCTGATGGACGCTTTGTTATTTTTAAAGGAGGATTTTTTTGATGGATAACTTCAGAAAAATGGAGCCGTTTGACAAACAAGGCTTGTATGACCCCAGATTTGAACACGACAACTGCGGTATAGGTGCGGTTGTAAATATGAAAGGTATCAAATCCAGACGTGTTGTTGAGGACGCACTCAGAATTGTTGAAACTCTTGAACACAGAGCAGGTAAGGACGCTGAGGGCAAAACAGGTGACGGCGTTGGTATCATGACCCAAATTTCCCACGAATTTTTTAAGCCAATCACTGAAAAGCTTGGCTTTGACATTGGCGGAGAACGTGATTATGGTATTGGTATGTTCTTTTTCCCACAGAATGAACTCAAAAGAAAACAGGCAATGAAACTTTTTGAGATTATCACCAAAAAAGAGGGTATGGAGTTTTTGGGTTGGAGAGATGTTCCAACCAATCCATCGGTTTTGGGACAGAAAGCTCTTGACCATATGCCGTATATTATGCAGGGATTTGTTAAACGCCCCGCTGACGTTGAAAAAGGTTTGCCTTTTGATAGAAAACTTTATATCGCAAGACGAGTTTTTGAACAGGCAAATGAACAAACCTATGTTGTTTCACTCTCCAGCCGTACAATAGTTTACAAGGGAATGTTTTTGGTTCAAGAACTTAGAAAATTCTTTACCGATTTGCAGAGTGAAAATTATATTTCTGCTATTGCCACAGTACACAGCCGTTTTTCCACCAACACAAATCCTTCTTGGCAAAAGGCACACCCCAACAGAATTATTGTTCACAATGGTGAAATTAATACTATTACTGGTAATGCCGATAGAATGCTTGCAAGAGAAGAATCCGTTTCATGTTCTGCACTTGATGACGAAATGCACAAGATTTTCCCAATCCTTGATGTAAACGGTTCGGACTCTGCAAGACTGGATAACGCTCTTGAATTTATGATGATGAGCGGTATGCCACTTCCCCTTGCCGTTATGATTACCATTCCAGAACCTTGGAAGAACAACAGAACCATTTCCAAAGAAAAGAAAGACTTCTATCAGTATTATGCAACAATGATGGAGCCTTGGGACGGTCCTGCCTCCATTATCTTCTCTGACGGCGATATGATGGGTGCGGTTCTTGACCGTAACGGACTTCGTCCCTCCAGATATTATATTACAACAGACGGATTTTTGGTACTGTCTTCTGAAGTTGGTTGTATTGATATTCCTGCTGAACAGGTGCTTGTTAAAGAACGTTTAAGACCTGGTAAAATGCTACTTGTTGATACAGTTAAGGGCGAACTTGTTTCTGATGAAGATTTAAAAAATTATTATGCAACCCGCAAGCCTTATGGTGAATGGTTGGATTCCAATCTTATCTATCTTAAAGATTTGAAAATTCCAAACAAGGCTGTAAGAGGCTTTGACCATGAACATCTTGTAAAGCTCCAAAAGGCTTTTGGTTATACTTATGAAGAAATTAGAACAAGTATTCTTCCAATGGCAAAAACAGGTTCTGAACCTATTGCCGCTATGGGTGCGGATTCTTCGCTCCCTCCTCTTTCTGATGCAGAATATCCACTTTTCAACTATTTCAAGCAGCTTTTTGCTCAGGTTACAAACCCTCCTTTTGATGCAATTCGTGAGGAAATTGTAACAGATACTTCTGTATATCTTGGTTCGGACGGTAATATTTTGGAAGAAAAGCCAGAAAACTGCCATATGCTTAAGATTAACAATCCTATTCTTACGCTCACAGACATGCTTAAGATTAAAACCATGAATATCCCCGGCATCAAAACTGCTGTTATTCCAATTACTTATTATAAAAATACAGATTTGTCAAAGGCAATTGAACATTTGTTCTTGGAGGCTGACAAGGCTTATAAAGAGGGTGCAAATATCATTATCCTTTCCGACCGTGGAGTTGATGAATATCATGTTGCTATTCCGTCACTTCTTGCAGTTTCGGCAATGCAACAACACCTTGTAAACACCAAAAAGCGTACATCTGTAACCATGATTTTGGAAAGTGCAGAACCCCGAGAGGTTCACCATTTTGCAACCCTCCTCGGATATGGTGCTTGTGCTATCAACCCTTATCTTGCTCAGGAAACAATCCATGAACTTGTTGAAACGGGTGCTTTGGATAAAGATTACTACGCGGCGGAAAATGACTATAATTCCTGCGTTCTCCATGGTATAGTAAAGATTGCATCTAAAATGGGTATCTCCACCATTCAGTCCTATCAAGGTTCTAAAATCTTTGAGGCTTGCGGTATTTCTAAGGAAGTTATTGACAAGTATTTTACAAACACAGTGAGCCGTGTTGGCGGTATTACCCTTGAGGATATTGCAAAGAGAAGCGAAAGACTTCATTCTCTTGCTTATGACCCACTTGAACTGGATACATATCTTGAGGTTGAAAGTGCTGGTAGCCATAAATTAAGAAGTGGCAAGGAAGAACATCTGTACAACCCCGAAACAATTCACCTGCTTCAAGAGGCAACAAGAACAGGTAGTTATAGCCTGTTTAAAATGTACACCGAGGCTATAAACCGTGAGGATAGAAACATGAACCTGCGTAGCCTTATGGACTTTAATTTCCCCGAAGATGGCGGTATTCCAATTGATGAGGTTGAAAGTGTTGAATCAATCTGTAGAAGATTTAAAACCGGTGCTATGTCTTACGGTTCTATCTCCAAAGAGGCACACGAAACACTCGCTATTGCAATGAACAGAATTGGCGGTAAGTCTAATTCTGGTGAGGGCGGTGAGGATATCGACCGACTTACACCCGACAAGGACGGCACAAACCGTTGTTCGGCAATCAAGCAGGTTGCATCTGGAAGATTTGGTGTTACAAGTGAATATCTTGTTTCTGCTAAAGAAATTCAAATTAAAATGGCTCAGGGTGCAAAACCGGGTGAGGGCGGTCATCTTCCTGCTAAGAAAGTTTATCCTTGGGTTGCTAAAACCCGTCATTCAACCCCCGGTGTTGGTCTTATTTCTCCTCCTCCTCACCACGATATTTATTCAATCGAGGACTTGGCACAGCTTATCTATGATTTGAAGAATGCCAATAAAGATGCAAGAATTTCTGTAAAGCTTGTTTCTGAGGCTGGCGTTGGTACGGTTGCCGCAGGTGTTGCAAAGGCAGGAGCTGGAGTAATTCTTATTTCTGGATTTGACGGCGGAACTGGTGCTGCTCCACGAAATTCTATCTATAATGCAGGTCTGCCATGGGAGCTTGGTCTTGCTGAAACCCACCAAACACTTATTATGAACGGACTTCGTTCTAAAGTTGTTATTGAAACAGATGGTAAACTTATGACCGGTCGTGATGTACTGGTTGCAGCTTTGCTCGGTGCGGAAGAATATGGTTTTGCCACCGCTCCACTTGTTACAATGGGTTGTGTTATGATGAGAGTTTGCAACCTTGACACCTGCCCTGTTGGTATTGCAACTCAAAATCCTGAACTTAGAAAGAGATTTAAGGGCAAGCCAGAATATGTTGTAAACTTTATGCACTTTATCGCACAAGAGCTTAGAGAATATATGGCAAAGCTTGGCGTTGCCACCGTTGATGAGCTTATTGGTCGTTCGGATTTGCTTAAGGTTCGTGAGGACGTAAGCGAAAAGGGAACAAAGATTGACCTTTCCAATATTCTTAACAATCCATATATTTCTTCTGACGCTCCTAAGAGATTTAATCCCGCTGATGTTTATGACTTTAAGCTTTATGACACAGTTGATGAAAAGCTTATTATGAAAAAGATGTCTGCGGCACTTAAAAACAAAACCCGCAAGACAATTGAAATAGATTTGACCAATACAGACAGAACTGTTGGTACAATCTTTGGTTCTGAAATAACCAAAAAATATCATGACAACACTCTTGATGATGATACTTATGTTATCAAATGCCACGGTGCAGGCGGTCAGAGCTTTGGTGCGTTTATCCCTAAGGGTCTTACACTTGAACTTATCGGCGACAGCAACGACTATTTCGGCAAGGGTCTTTCGGGAGGAAAACTTATTGTATATCCTCCAAAGGGAAGCAGTTTCAAGCGTGACGAAAATATTATTGTCGGAAACGTTGCCCTTTATGGTGCAACAAGCGGTAAAGCATTTATCAGTGGTGTTGCCGGCGAAAGATTTTGCGTTAGAAACTCTGGTGCGATTGCGGTTGTTGAAGGTGTTGGCGACCACGGTTGTGAATATATGACAGGCGGACGTGTTGTCGTTCTTGGCAAAACTGGCAAAAACTTTGCCGCAGGTATGAGCGGTGGTGTTGCCTATGTTCTTGATGAGGATTCTGACCTTTATATGAAACTTAACAAGGAACTTGTTTCACTTTCTTGCATTACCGAAAAATATGATTTACTTGAACTCCGCAATCTTATTACTGAACATTACGAAACAACAGGTTCTCCTAAAGCTAAGGAAATTCTTGATAACTTTGAAAGCTATTTGCCTAAGTTTAAGAAGATTCTCCCTCATGACTATGCAAAGATGCACCAAGCAATTATAACAATGGAAGAAAAGGGAATGAACTCCGACCAAGCACAGATTGAAGCGTTCTATCTTATCACACAGAACAACAATGCTTAATTAAACGCTTAACAAATGGCATAAATAAAGAAATCAATTTTATAAAATAATTCTTAGTATCTTTCCCGCCATAAGCGGGAAAGATAAAGATAATTTTATATATTAAAATAAAAATATATTTTTCACAAAAATTGATTTCTGTGGCAGAAAGGAAGATTTTTTATGGGTAAACCAACAGGATTTATTCAGTACGAAAGAAAAAACAACAAAGGCTCAGAGCCTCTTGAAAGAATAAAGAATTTTAACGAATTTCATGTTCCTATGTCCTTTGACGAGCGTAAACAGCAGGCTGCAAGATGTATGGACTGTGGTGTTCCGTTTTGTCAGAACGGCAAACCAATAATGGGAATGGTTTCGGGTTGTCCGCTCAACAATCTTATTCCTGAATGGAATGATTTGATTTTTACAGGAGAAATGGACGCTGCGGCACACAGACTTCTGCTTACCAACAATTTTCCCGAATTTACCTCAAGGGTTTGTCCTGCACTTTGTGAGGCTGCCTGCACCTGCGGTCTTAACGGTGATGCGGTCAGCGTTAAGGAAAATGAAAATTCTATTATCGAACACGCTTTTGAAAGCGGTATGATGACTCCAAAGCCGCCTAAAACGAGAACAGGCAAAAAGGTTGCTGTTGTTGGTGCAGGTCCTGCGGGACTTGCCACCGCCGCACAACTTAATATGCGTGGACATAAAGTTACAGTTTTTGAAAAGGACGACCGAGCAGGCGGACTGCTTATGTATGGTATTCCAAACATGAAACTGGAAAAGCATATTATCGACCGCCGAATTAAGCTTATGGAACAAGAAGGCATTGAATTTAGATACAACTGCGATATTGGCGGAAATATTTCTGCACAGGAGATTAAGGACGAATATGACGCTGTTGTTCTTTGTTGTGGTGCAAACAATCCACGAAATATAGAAGCCAACGGACGTGACGCAAATGGTATTTATTTTGCGGTAGATTTTCTTAAGGCTACTACAAAAAGCCTGCTTGATTCGGGTCTTAAGGACGGAAATTATATTAGTGCAAAGGATAAAGATGTTGTTGTTATTGGCGGTGGTGATACGGGTAATGACTGTGTTGGAACTTGTATTCGTCACGGTTGTAAGAGCGTTGTTCAGCTTGAAATGATGCCAAAAGCTCCCGACACAAGAGCCGAAAACAATCCTTGGCCAGAATGGCCTAAGGTCTGCAAAACCGACTATGGTCAGCAGGAGGCTATTGCTCTTTATGGACACGACCCCAGAATTTATAAAACCACTGTTAAAGAATTTTGCAAAGATGAAAATGGCAACCTTAAAGGTGTTGTGACAATCGACCTTGCTTTTGAATATGACAAGGAAACAAAGAGAAATGTTATGCGTCAGATTGAGGGTAGCGAAAAGTTTATTGATGCACAACTTTGTCTTATTGCAGCAGGTTTCCTCGGCACTAAAGAATATGTTCCGCAGGCTTTTGGAGTTTCGACAAATGCCAGAACAAATGTGGCAACCGAAAACGGAAAATATTCAACCGATGTTGAAAAGGTATTCACAGCAGGAGATATGCACAGAGGACAATCGCTTGTTGTGTGGGCAATTCGTGAAGGCAGAGATGCAGCAAGAGAAATTGACCAATATCTTATGGGCTACACAAGCCTTAAATAATTGCTTTTTGGTATAAATCAGTTATAATGTTTTGATTTTATTCCCTCGCCCTTTGGACGAGGGAATAAATATATGAAAAAATAAAGGTTGCTATTGACAAGCACAAAACATTATGATATAATTATAGCAATACTACTTTGATTTATCATAAAATAGGCAAAATATTAATAGTATATATTTAACGGAGGAATAAAAAATGGTTTATACTAATCAAGAGGTTCTTCAGTTTGTCCGTGAAAACGATGTCAAATTTGTTAAACTTATGTTTTGCGATATAAACGGACAACTTAGAAACATTTCAATTTTAGCCCCACAGCTTGAAAGGGTGTTTGAGGAGGGACTTTATTTCAATGCCTCAAAAATTGCAGGAATTGCAAGCGAAAACGGAGAGGATTTATATCTAAAACCTTGTGCCAAAACCCTTACGGTTCTTCCATGGCGACCTCAGCAGGGCAGAGTTGCAAGACTTTTTTGTAATGTTGTAAAGAATGATGGCACACCTTATGAATGTGACAGCCGACATTTTTTACAAACAGCGGTAGAATATGCTTCTTCCAAAGGCTACACATTCACTTTTGGCACAAGCTGTGAATTTTATGTTTTTGAGCAGGACGAAAAAGGCAGACCCACCAATATTCCAATTGATAATGCAGGCTATTGCTATGCTTATCCGGAAGATAAGGGCGAAAATATTCGCCGTGAAATTTGCCTTGCTCTTGAACAAATGGGAATTTCACCCGAAAGTTCAAGGCATGAATCAGGTCCGGGGCAATGTGAAATTGATTTTAATTTTGACGGTGCAATGAGTGCTGCCGACAATTATATGACTTTTAAGAATGTTGTGTCCTCTGTGTCGGGTCAGTATGGTTATCATGCAAGCTTTAAGCCCAAACCGATTGATAATGATTATGGTAGCGGACTTCATATAAGTGTTATTGTTAAAAAATTTGGAAAAAATATTATTAAAGCCAACAATGGCGAATTTTCCGAAGAATTTAAGCATATGACAGCAGGTATTCTTGAAAAAGCTATTGACATGAGTCTTTTCACCAATTCAACCGAAAATTCTTATAAAAGACTTGGCACACTCAATGCTCCAAAGAGTGTTAGTTGGTCGACTTTTGACAACGGTTCTTTACTTTTTGTTCCTCAATGTCATTCAAAAGAGGGTATGATTATTTTGCGTTCTCCTGACAATATGTGTAATATCTACTATACTCTCGGACTTATTATTTATAGTTGCCTTTACGGAATTGAAAATAAACTTGAACTTTGTGAACCTGTCAATACCCCTATAACAGAAATTACAAATGATGAAATAGGCAAACTTAAATTTTTCCCATCGGGATTGGAGCAATCTATTTGCCTTGCAAAGGAAAGCGAATTTTTAAAATCTGTTATGCCTGAAAGTCTTTTGAAAGCTTATATTAAAGAAAAGTCCAAAAAGCAAAAATCTTAACATGATGTATCGGAGATAGATTTATGCAAAATATTCTTATAGTATCCAGCAAGGAAAATGCTGTCACACATATTGTGCCACTTGTTAGAGAGGCTTTTTCGGTGGGGTGCAATATTTCCACCATTAAAAGCGGAATGGAACTTCGCAGGGCAATTGCCAATTGTCATTATGATTTTGTAATTATAAATTGTCCGCTTAGTGACGAATTTGGTGCAGAACCTGCCGTTCTTATCGCACAAACCAATCATCTTACCGGTTGTGTGTTGCTTGTCAAATCGGAGCAGGCTGACCAGGTTCAAAAAATGGTTGAAAATGAGGGAATTGTGGTTGTTTCTAAACCTATAAATCGCCAAATTTTTTATCAAGTGGTAAAATTTATTAATGTTACGCTCAATCGTATACATGGTATTGCCACCGAAAATGAAAAATTGCAAGGTAAAATTGAAGAAATACGATTGGTAAACAGAGCAAAACTTCTTCTTATGCAGTATCTTGGCTTTGACGAAAGTCAAGCACATAGGTACATAGAAAAAAGAGCAATGGATACCCGCTCCACCCGAAAAGAAGTTGCTATGCAAATTATCAAAACTTATGAAGTATAACAGAAAAAAAGAGTGATAGCAAAATGCTACCACTCTTTTATTATTGTGAATTTAGCAAAGCCCCACTTGTATGGGGAAAAGCTTAAGATTTTCTTAAGACATCTTAAGAGTTTCGGCTCACCCCCACCTGTGTGGGGAAAAGACTAAATTCACACATAATAATTTAATTAGGTAAAAATTGCAAGAATCGTTTTGAAGCTTTGCATTATACATATAAATTGTAGCACACATGGGATAATAAATCAATTAATATAATGCACAAACTTTAGATGAATTTTTTGTGCATTTTATCAGTGGCTTCTTTTATATTTCTTAAGATTTTCTTAAGATGCCTGGCTTTTTCTTAAGAGTTTCTTAATTTGCTTGACTTTTGATTTTTTATGCTTTATAATAATATACAGGCAGGAAAACCCTTGCCCTAAAAAATTTATTTATAAAGCAACAGAACGGAGGAAAAATTTTGAGTAAAAAACAAGAACAGCCTGCTCACAAAAAGCATAGGCTTAGAAATCGTGGCTTTGTGCTTGGCGGAGCGTTTTTGATTGTGCTTGCAGGAATTGCAATAAGCGAAAGGGTAAGCGTTAGCAAAACTAAGCCAGAAATTGAAAGCACATTAAACAGCTATATGGGCGAAATTGCAAATTTAAATATTGCCGACCTAAACACTTATAAGCTTGGCGAAAATTTAACCAACCAACAGAAACAGGATATAAAGTCCAAAAAAAGCGAAATTGCAGATAAATATTGGTCGGGAAAACCTATGTATAAATCAACCGAGGATTACTATCAAATTGGCAAATCGGATTTTGTTTCTGCCGATATTAACGGCTTTGGAAAGCTTGGAACAAGTCAAAAATATGATGTTAAACTTAAGGATATGAAAATATCCCTTGAGGGCAACAATTATGCGAAGATTGATGCTATATATACTGTTAATGCCGAGGGATTTTATTGCATGAGTAAAGAATCATGGGAAAACCATGAGTTTGAGTGGATGGGACTTGCAGAAATCGAACCTAATGGATATTCTAAATTTTCGGGAGATGAAAATCTTGTAACCCAACACCTTAGCTATACTGAAGAAATGGAGCCTACTTTTGTTATGGAAAAGGTCGGCGGAGATTGGAAGATAACCTACATAGACGGTTGGATATATTCAAATATTACCGATTATTCGGTTGTGGAAGATTAAAGGAGGTGGAGAAATGAGTAATACAGCAGTTAAAATAAAAAATCTTTATAAAACCATGGGAAAATACGAAATTCTCCACGGTATCTCTTTTGAAGCTTATGAGGGTGAAGTGTTCGGATTTTTAGGCCCTAACGGAGCGGGCAAGACAACAACCATTAAAATACTTACAGGTCTTACAAGCGTTGATGAGGGAGAAGTTTCGGTTGCAGGATTTAGCATTTCAAAACAGTTTGAAAAGGCTATGGAAAATATCGGAGCAATAGTTGAAAACCCTGAACTTTACAAACATATGACCGGCAAACAAAATATTATGCAGTTTGCAAGAATAAGAAAGGTTTCTAAAGAGCGTGTTGATGAGGTGGTAAAGCTTGTTGGTCTTGAAAACTGGATTGACAAGAAAATTTCTAAATATTCGCTTGGTATGCGTCAGCGTTTGGGACTTGCAATTTCTATTATGCACAAGCCAAAAGTGCTTATTCTTGACGAACCAACCAACGGTCTTGACCCACAGGGAATTAAATTGCTCCGTGATATTTTGAAAAATATTGCCCACAATGACGGAATGTGCGTTATTGTTTCCAGCCATCTTATGAGCGAAATGGAAAATATGTGCGACCGTGTTGGAATTATAACCAATGGCAATATGATAGGCGTTTATTCAATTGCTGAGCTTATTTCACAGCAAAATTCCTCCGCAAGCTTTATGTACAATGTGGATAATGCTAAAAAGGCTTTTGAGGTTTTGAAAGATATAGAAAATATAAATTTCTGTCAGGTTGATGACCAGAATTTTGACATTGAAATAAATTCGGGCGAACCTAAGGCGGTTGTAGCGGATTTAAACAAACTGCTTGTTGAAAATGATATTAAATTATATACTGTTTCGGCAAAGGGTTCAAACAAGCTGGAAGATGTATTTATTTCGCTTACAGAAAAGAAGGACGAAAATGGGGAGGTAGCACAAATTGGGTAAGTTTAACGCACTTTTGAAAAACGAGCTTATCAAGCAGAACACCAAAGTTGCGACCAAAATTATAGCGGTTATTGTTATTGTTGCAGCGGTGCTTTTGGTTGGTATTATGAAATTTGCACAGTATCAAGAATCAAAATATGGTTATGAATATGACAGTCTGGAAAAACAAATATCCCAGTTGAAAACAGATGTTGAAACCGAAAAGGACGAGGCAACAAAAACCTATATGCAGTTTCAGATAGACAACAATGCTTCAGTGCTTGACTGGAGAACAAGAGCAGCAATGGACTGTCTTGAAAGTCAGGCACAATATTATAGGGATTTTGCATCTATGTATGCAAAGGAAAGCCAACAAGATGAAGTGGAGAAAATTGTGACCTTTGAGGACATGAAAGACTTTGTGCTTAAGCACAAGGGTAGTCAAAAAGATATTGGTGAATTTGTTAAAGAGCTTTCACAGCAGGGACAGTTTATTATGAATTGGGATAAGCTTAAGCCAATTCTTGAGGCAGGCGACTGGAAAGGTTATTGCCAATATATAATTGACGGAATAAACAGTCTTGATATTGATGATGAGAAAAAACAAGCAGTTGCTTGGGAATATCAATATCGCCTTGACAATGATATTGCTTTTCAAAATAATATTGCTATTAATGATATTGACGCATTGAAAGAATATCATGCAGACAAAGAAGATAGTCTTATTGACGACACAAGTAAATTGAAATGTCAACTTGCAGGAGTTTCTGCTTATGGCAATGGCGATATGGGTGATATGGATAGTTATGGTTCAGAGCAGGGCGGAGAAAATGATGAGCAGATTAAAGATGAAATCACAAAAAATCTTTATATGCTTGAAAACGAAAAATATATAAACGTTAAGGATTATCCTTGTAGTCTTATGGCAATTATGCAAGGTGGCAGTGAATATAATTTCTGGTCGGGATTTTGTATTCTCACAAATATTTCAACGGTAGTAGGTCTTGTTATGATTATTATTGCAGGAAATATTTTTGCAGGTGAATACAATCAAGGCACGGTAAAATTTCTTGTTATAACCCCTGTAAAACGTGGTAAGATTTTTTGGGCAAAATATTGTACAATGCTTGTTATGGGATTTGTGGCACTGGTTCTTGCTTTTGTAGTTGGTCTTATTGCAGACCTTGCATTTTTCGGAACAGCGGATATTTCGACCGCTGGAAATATTTCTTGTGTAAATGGTGTTGTAACTGACGGTTCTGCTTTCCTTTGCATTGCAAGCAAATTCCTGCTTGGTTTTATCAATGTAACGGTTATGTCTACAATATCCTTTACAATTTCCGCCCTTATGCACAGTTCGGCTCTTGCAATCGGCATCAGCATGGTGGCAATGCTTATGGGTACAACCATTGTTTCAATTCTTAAGGGATTTTTACACCAAAATTGGGCAAGATATTTGATTTTTGCAAATTCAAATCTTGTATCAGTAATGGAAAGAACATACGGTTTTGCAACCCAAACGATTTTGTCAGCAGTAATTGTTATCGCCATTCATATGGTTATATTCTTAACTATAGCTTATGATGGCTTTTGCCGAAAAGAAATTTAGCATTTTTCCCCTTGCTTATGCAAGGGGAATTTTTTATTGCTTTAAAATTTTGCTATTGACTTTTTCGGTATATTATAGTATAATGGTATATAGTAAAATATTGTTTGTCTTGTCTGCATAAGATAAAACAAAGAAAAATCAGAGGTGCATGAAAATTGACTTTAGACAAACTGCCAACAGGCAAAACAGCTACAATAAAAGAAGTCGGCTCGGACGGTGCTTTAAGACGGCATTTTCTTAACATGGGCATTACTCCCTCAACCGATATAACCCTTGTAAAGCTTGCCCCAATGGGTGACCCAATGCAATTTAATCTGCGTGGCTATGAACTAACCCTTCGCAAAGAAGATGCAAAGCAGATTATCATTACAAATATTCGTAACGAAGTCGTCTTTCCTGACAAAAGGGCAAATGTTTCAAGGCAGGATATTGCCCACCCAATGGCGGGCGAAAATTATCAACAATATCATACTATTTCAAAGGGCGAGTGTATAAACGAAGGTCAGCCTATAACCTTTGCCCTTGCTGGCAATCAGAATTGTGGTAAGACTACACTTTTTAATCAGCTGACTGGTTCAAATCAACACGTTGGCAACTTCCCCGGAGTGACAGTTGACCGAAAGGACGGGCAGATAAGAGGTCATAGCGAGGCAACCGTTGTTGACCTGCCCGGAATCTACAGCCTTTCTCCCTATACAAACGAAGAAATTGTGACAAGAGATTTTCTTATAAACTCCCGCCCAAAAGGCATAATAAATATTGTCGATGCAACAAATATTGAGAGAAATTTGTATCTTACACTTCAGCTTATTGAACTGGATATTCCTATGGTGCTTGCTCTTAACATGATGGACGAGGTGCGAGAAAACGGCGGAACGGTGCTTATAAATGAGCTTGAAAGTATTTTAGGGATACCTGTTGTGCCAATAAGTGCCTCCAAAAACGAGGGGGTTGAAGAACTTATTGAACACGCAATTCAGGTGGCAAGGTTTAGGGAACGCCCTGGACGAAAGGATTTTTGCTCCTCCGAGGGAACGACCGAGCAGACAGCCGTTCACAGATGTATTCATGCAATAGTGCATTTGATTGAAGACCATGCAAAGCGTGCTAAAATTCCCGCAAGGTTTGCCGCAAGCAAACTGCTTGAAGGGGATAGTTTAATTTTAGAAGCTTTAAAATTGGACGAAAACGAAAAGGAATTGCTTGACCATATCATACTACAGCTGGAAAATGAAAGTAAAACCGACCGTGAGGCGGCTCTTGCGGATATGCGTTTTAGATTTATAAGCGATGTTTGCTCAAAAACGGTTGTAAAACCGCACGAAAGCAAGGAACATTCAAGAAGTCTTAAGATTGATAAAATCCTAACGGGAAAATTTACGGCGATACCCTCTTTTATTGCAATAATGGCTCTTATCTTTTGGCTTACTTTTGGAGTGTTTGGCGAAATTTTATCAAACCTTATGGAAAAGGGGGTTGATGCACTTACAAATCTTGTTGACAAGGCTCTTACCGTCTATGAGATAAATCCTGTGGTTCATTCGCTTGTGATAGATGGCGTGTTTGCAGGAGTGGGAAGTGTGCTAAGTTTTCTGCCGATTATAGTTGTGCTGTTTTTCTTTCTTTCAATTTTGGAAGATTCGGGATATATGGCGAGAATTTCTTTTGTTATGGATAAACCACTTAGAAAATTAGGTCTTTCGGGCAGAAGTTTTGTGCCAATGCTTATTGGTTTTGGTTGCTCTGTGCCTGCGATAATGTCAACACGAACTCTTTCTTCAAGGCGGGATAGAATTATAACCATAATGCTTACCCCATTTATGAGCTGTTCGGCAAAATTGCCGATATATGCTCTGCTTACTTCGGCTTTTTTTCCAAATCATCAGGTGCTTGCAATGATTGTTATTTACATAACCGGAATAATTGCGGGAATACTATTTGCACTTGTTTTAAAGCATTTGGGAAAATTCAAGGGCAAGCCTGTGCCGTTTGTAATGGAACTCCCCAACTACCGTCTTCCGGGGGCAAAAAATGTGCTTCAACTTATCTGGGATAAAGCAAAGGATTTTATTACAAAAGCTTTCACCATAATATTTGTTGCATCTATAATCATATGGTTCTTGCAAAGCTTTGATTTAAAGCTTAATGTTGTGGAGGATTCTTCTCAAAGTTTGCTTGCAATAATCGGCGGTACTGTTGCTCCGATATTTAAGCCACTGGGTCTTAACGACTGGAGAATTTCCACCGCACTTATAACCGGCTTTACCGCAAAAGAAAGCGTTGTAAGCACACTTACCGTGCTTATGAGCGGAGCGGACATTACAAGCATATTCACAACCCTGTCAGCCTGTGCATTTTTGGTGTTCTGCTTGCTTTACACTCCCTGTGTGGCAGCAATTGCAACCGTAAAACGTGAACTTGGCACAAAATGGTCGATAACGGTGGTTATAACCCAATGTGTTGTTGCTTGGATTTGTGCATTTGCTGTATACACATTAGGTGGAATTTTAATTTAAAATATTTTTTGTGGGCGAAATTTAAACGGTATCCCAAAAACAATAATTTTCGTGTTTCTGAAAATGCCGGCGTGAAAATAAATCAGGCGAGGAGGAAAAAAATGCTTGAACTTAAAAATATCTGCTTTGAAGCAGACGGAAAAAAAATACTTGACGATGTGTCACTTACAATTGACAATCGTTTTACAGCAATAACTGGACCTAACGGTTCGGGAAAATCAACCCTTGCAAAGATAATTGCAGGAATTGTAACACCGACAAGCGGAAAGATTATTTTGGACGGTGTAGATATAACCGACATGGACATAACCGAACGCTCTAAAGAGGGAGTAACCTTTGCTTTTCAGCAACCGGTTAAATTCAAAGGACTTTCGGTCAAAGACCTGATAACCATTGCGGCGGGCGAAAACATAACCGTTTCGCAGGCTTGCGGTTATCTTTCTCAGGTTGGTCTTTGTGCCAAGGACTATATAGACCGTGAAATAAACGGTTCGCTTAGCGGTGGAGAGCTTAAGCGAATTGAAATTGCAATTGCAATGGCAAGAAACACTAAATTTACTATATTTGACGAACCCGAGGCGGGAATAGACCTTTGGAGCTTTAACAATCTTATCAATGTGTTCAGGAAATTAAGTGCAAGCACAGACGGTTCGGTTCTTATTATTTCTCATCAGGAAAGAATACTTTCCATTGCCGACCGAATAATTGTTATAGCCGGAGGCAAGGTTGTTTCGCAGGAAAGCGACAAGGACGAGGCACTCAAAAAAATGCTGAATTTTGGCGGTACTGCTTGTAAAACACTTATGGACAAACTGGTTTAGTAGAAAAGGAAGTGACAGAAAATGAACTATACACAAGAAGAATTGCTTGCTAATCTTACGGATATTCACAAGGTAAAGCAGGGGGCTTATAATATTAGAGCCAATGGCAAACTTGACAGCAGAAACACCACAGCTAATATTGATATTGTAAGTAAAACTGACAAATCAGGAATTGATATTATAATTAAACCAAATACTAAAAATGAAAGTGTGCATATACCTGTTATTATAAGCGAAAGCGGACTTAGCGACCTTGTTTACAATGATTTTTATATTGGCGAAAACGCCGATGTTGTCATTGTTGCAGGTTGTGGAATACACAATTGTGGCAAGCAGGATTCGGCACATGATGGTATACACACTTTCCATATTGGCAGAAATGCAAAGGTAAAATATATTGAAAAGCATTACGGAGAGCAGGAGGACAGCGGAGAGAATGTTATGAACCCAACAACCGTTGTTGAGATTGACGAGGGCGGTTATATGCTTATGGAAACGGTTCAGATTGAGGGAATAAAATCTACCGTCAGAAACACCTCTGTAACCCTTGCGAAAAATGCAACAATTGTTGTTAAAGAAAAGATTATGACCGATAAAAACCAGTCGGCAGAAACTAATTTCACGGTTGATATGAACGGCGAGGGTTCGAGTGCAAGCGTAAGCTCAAGAAGTGTTGCAAAGGATAAGTCTTATCAAAAGTTTGTTTCTAAAATCAATGGAAACGCTCCTTGTTCGGGACACACCGAATGTGACGCAATTATTATGGACGATGCAAAGGTGGACGCACTTCCCCAGCTTTCGGCAAACAACGTTGACGCAGCCCTTATTCACGAGGCAGCAAT
>CANRLN010000012.1 GCA_947631445.1 uncultured Clostridia bacterium | reverse complement strand
TCACGCTACCAGCTCCAATCCTCCACACTTAGGTGTGGGGGATTTTTTTATTTTATGCTTGCTAAAAGTCGTTAAATGTTTTTTATATTGTATTTCTTTTTGTAAAAAATTATATTGCGATTGTGAAATTTTTGGGGTAAGGGTGGAATAAACCTGCTCACTTGCTATTTTCATATCTCTTTAAACTAATGATATTTTTAGATTTTGTTTGACAATTTCAGTAGTCGCAAGTTGTACCAATAGACAAAATTGTCACTTTATCATTTGGCGATATTATACAAAAATATTTAAAATTATATGTTTATTCTTACAAAATTATAAATTTTTATTGACATTTAGAATTTATTATGGTATAATTTAGATATAAAAATATTTTTAGGAGGGATTTACCATGAAAGATATAATGAATGGCAAAAAAATTATAGCAGGCGTGCTTGCCTTGAGCATGGTTTGTGGGTGTGCCTTTGTTCCAAATAGTGAAGTTTTTGGAGTAAATAATAGTATTGTGGCAAACGCTGAAGATTTAGTTTATGGGGACTTTAAATATACAATTCTTGATTATGATACTATTGAAATTGCAAAATATACTGGCAATGATACAAGTGTGACTATTCCAAGCGAAATTGACGAAAAAAAAGTTACTTCTATTGGATATGGTGCTTTTAGGGATTGCACCAGTATTGCAAACATAGAAATTCCAAATTCGGTTACTTCTATTGAAAGTTTTGCTTTTATGGATTGCACAAGCTTTACAAGCATAGAAATTCCAAATTCGGTTACTTATATTGGAGATGATGCTTTTTATGGTTGTACAAGCCTTGCCAACATAAAAATTCCAAATTCGGTTATTTCTATTGGAGATAGTGTTTTTTGGGGTTGTACAAGCCTTACAAGCATAGAAATTCCAAATTCGGTTACTTCTATTGGATGGGATGCTTTTTATGAATGCAAAAACCTTAAAAATGTTTATTACGCTGGCACAAAAGAACAATGGAATGAAATTGATATTTCTAGTTATAATGATTGTCTAACTTCCGCCAACATTCATTACAACAGCAAAATGCCTGAAAATGACATACCCATTGAAGATGATGTTTTTTCCATGGGGTTAAGTCAATGTTGGGGATTTAAGAATTTTTCTGGTAATCTTAGCATATCGGACTATGCACTATATTCTCCAGCATATGCGAAATTAATTTATGAAAACCACCCAAATTCTGAAGGCTTTTGCTATGGAATGGTTTTAACTTCAGTAGCTGCTTCAAAATATAATATGTTGCCAGTCAATTCATTTGAAATTAGTTCAGGAATAAAAGCAAATACTTTGCATGATGTTAGAGGTAAAAATTGCAACAGCAATTATGATATATTTAATATTTCTGCTGAAAACTTCATTAAATGTGCTTGGGCTTATCAATTTTCCTCTGAATTTATAACTGAAAGAGATAATAATAAAGACCCCGACAAACTATTTAGAGCAATTGAAAATTATGAAAATAATAATGGAGAATGTGTTTTCATTCAAATCGTAGGCGATATTTTAGGCGGTAAAATAAATCATGCTCTTTTAGCTTTGGGAATTAAATCTGTTGATGATACAAAAGCTGAAATTTCAGTATATGATTGCAATACACCCAACACAACTCAAACATTAACCTTGTATAAAAATTCCGAGGGAAGATACCAAACTTGGAAGTATAAGACTACTGGTTATGATGGATTTGGATTATTTAATGATTTGGATTTGGGCTCAAGCAACAAAAATTCCTATATTGCTTATACAACAACGACATTTAAAGAGTTCACAAAAGAATATCAAGATAAACTAATAGAAAATAAGAAAGAATTTGAGAAAACTTATAATCGCCTTATATCTGTACTTAATAATAACATTTCTATTGTACAAAATGGAATTAGAAATCAACTAAACAATCTTTACAATCAATTACAAGTATTACCAATTACATCAGATTCTATATCAATAAATGGAGAAACTCAAGAGGAAGAAAACGGTTATTTATATTGGATAAAAGACGATGATGAACTCAAATTTGAAAACGGTGATGAGGCAAATCAAATTTCTATTGCAGGAGATTATATGATTATCAACACTGAAATTCCAAAAGATGCCGTGCTTACTCTCAATGCTGAAGAAGACAAAGATAATGCTTATGCTTATATCGAAAATATGCAGGAAGATGACAGTTTTACAATCGAGTATGTGACATTGGACGACGATATAAACGAGGATAAAATAACCATTGACGGAACAGCCACCGACAAGATTGAAACCACAAAAAATGGCGAAACTGTCGAAGTTGTTGGTGCAAAAACTTTGGAAATAAATGTTGACATGGACGGCAAAAATGCTGAAAAAGTCAGCGTGAATGCACAAAACCAACCAATTAAGATTATTCCCGATTCAGACGGAGGAGTGCTTGTTGAAAAAGACACAAATAACGATGGAATATTCGACCAAGTAGTCGTAGATACAAAGAACGAAAATTCAAGTCAAGTTAACAGTTCTTCCCAAGCAGAGGATACATCAAGTGAAATTGAAACATCTTCAAATATAGACAGTTCTTCCAAAGTTGATGATATTTCAAGCAACGCTGACAATTCTTTGCAAGAAAATACATCTTCAATTACAGACAATTCTTCAAGTAAAGCTGATATTCAAGACACACTCCTTGGCGATTTGAGTGGTGACGGTGCAATCGACACAACCGACGCTTTAATCATACTCAAACAGGTAGTTGGGCTTATTGAATTAACCCTCGAACAGCAGAAAACAGCTGATGTTGATAAAAATAACACTGTTGATACTAATGACGCTTTGATGATACTTAAAAAAGTTGTAGGCTTAATTAGTTTCTAAAAATAAGCCTGTTGATTTTCTTATCTTAACACAATAAACTCAAATAAATACCCTTTAACGATAGCTTTTAGTAATTGTTAAAGGGTAGTATTATTTTTAAACACTCATAATTTTATCCGTCCAAAGTTCACACTGTGTCAAAACTGTTTGCACAGCATCATCTACACCATCGGGTGGATATTTGTGCTTTTTTAACAGCTTTTTCACCATCATACGCATTTTTGCTCTTGCACTTTCACGTTTTTGCCAGTCTACTGTTTTATTTTTTCTTAAAGCCTCTGTAAGCTCCCTTGTAATTGCTATTAATTCTTCATTTTCATAAAAATCTTTTACTGCTTCAGGCTTGGTTAATGCGTCATAAAATGCAAGCTCATCTTCCGTAAGTCCCAGTTTATCGCCCTCTTCGTGTGCCGTTTTAATTTGTCTGGCAATATTCAAAAGTTCTTCTATAATTTCTTCATTAGTAAGCATACCGTTTAGATATGAATTTAGCGAACGTTGCATTATCTCGCTGAATTTTTCTGATTTAACAACATTTGTACGTCTGTAAATAGTTACTTGCTCTGCTATTAACTTTTTCAAAAGTTCTACTGCTAAATTTTTCTCTTTCATATTTGCAACTTCTTCAAGAAACTTAGGGTCGAATAGAGAAAATTCTTCTTTGATATCCGAAAATAAATTTATTACCCCATCACTTTTAATGCTTTGTTTTAAAAGCTCATTTATTCTGTCATTCATTTCAGTTAGAGAAATTTTTTTCTTTCCATCATTATTATTCATAAGCCTTAGCACAATAATTCTTACCGATTCAAAAAATGCTGCTTCTATTCTTTCTTCTTCCTTTGCAATTGACGAACACAACGACAATGCTTGATGAAGCATCAATGACTCTTTTACAAATGTTTTCTTGTCATCTTCTCTTTTAACATCAGTAATAAAATTAACGGCACCGGTAATTGTTTTGGCACGGTTAAGGTCACTACCTGATATAAATTTTGAATAATCATAGCCGTAAAACAAATCACCACATATTTCTAACTTTTCTAAAAACTTTGGATAGGCAACCTGCGACACATCTGTATCACCGTAATTTTTCTTATCTCTTGCTGTATATTCATTCATTGCCTTTTTTAAAGCTGACGCAATTCCTACATAATCAACAACAAGCCCACCTTCTTTATCTTCAAAAACTCTGTTTACTCTTGCGATAGCCTGCATTAAATTATGCCCACTCATAGGCTTGTAAACATACATTGTTGCAAGTGACGGCACATCAAATCCTGTCAGCCACATATCAACTACAATGGCAATTTTAAGAGGACTACTGTTATCTTTGAATTTTTTAGCAAGTTCATCTCTGTGTGCCTTGTTGCCAATTATTTCTCTCCAATCTTCGGGGTCTTTGTTACTTCCTGTCGTAACAACAGCAATTTTTTCAGTCCAATCGGGATGAATTTCTAAAATTTTATAATAAATTTTTAGGGCCATTTCTCTTGAATATGCAACAATCATAGCTTTTCCCGTCAGCAGATTTTCACGGTTGTTTTCGTAATGCTCCAGAATATCAGTTACAAGTGAATTAATAGTGTTATCATTTCCAAGCACTGCTTCAAGGTTGCCCATATTCTGTTTGCTTTTTTCTACAACTTCTTCATCTGCATTTTCAGCTATAATGTCATATTCGGCATCAATTAATTTTAATGTGTTTTCGTCAAGCTTAAGTTTAATAACACGGCTTTCATAATAAACCGGTCGGGTTGCTCCGTCCTCAACGGCTTGGGTCATATCGTAAATATCAATATAATCGCCGAAAACTTCACGGGTGCTTTTATCTTTAGTTGAAATTGGAGTGCCTGTAAAACCAATATATGTAGCGTTTGGCAAAGCATTTCTGATAACTCTTGCTGTGCCGATTTTTATTTTACCCGTCTTTTCATCAATCTTTTCACTTAAGCCATACTGCCCTCTATGTGCCTCATCTGCCATAACAATCATATTTCGCCTATCGCTTAATGCTTCTTCAGATTCTTCAAACTTTTGCATTGTAGTAAAAATTATGCCATTGGCTTTTCTGCCCTCAAGCAAAGATTTTAAATTTTCACGGCTCTCAGCTTGAATTGGAGTTTGTCTTAAAAACCCTGAACATTTTGAAAATTGTCCAAAAAGTTGGTTATCTAAATCATTTCTGTCTGTAATAACAACTATTGTAGGGCTGTTAAGTGCTTTTTGGAGCAGGTGAGCATAAAAGACCATAGACAGCGATTTTCCACTGCCCTGAGTATGCCAAAAAACACCACCTTTTCCGTCTGTTTCGGTAGCGTGAACGGTTGATTCTATTGCTTTTTTTACGGCGAAATATTGATGATAACCTGCAAGAATTTTTATTTTTTTATCAGAATTTGAAAACAAAATAAAATTTTTTAGTATATCTAAAAATCTTGCTTTTTCAAAAATTCCTTCAAAGAAGGTGTCATACTGTGCAAGCTGTGTATTTTCATAGCTACCGTCTTTGGTTTTCCATTCCATAAATCTATCTTCACCGGAAGTTATAGTGCCTACTTTTGAATTTGCCAAATCGCTCATAACACAAAATGCGTTGTAAATAAACATTGAGGGAATGTCATTAACTATATAATTACGAAGTTGGTTGTAAGCCTCCGAAACGTCCGTATCTTCACGAGAGGGCGATTTAAGCTCCATAACCACAACAGGCAAGCCATTCAAAAATAAAATTATATCGGGACGCTTTTTTTCATTTTCAATATAAGTCCACTGATTGGCAATAATAAAAGAGTTGTTCTCTATATGTTCATAGTCCACCAAATAAACAAGAGTCGAGCATTCCTCACCGTTTTCAAGATATTTTGCCTCAATGCCGTTTTGAAGATATCCCATAAAAGTTTCATTTTTCTGCACAAGTTCGCCGTTATCGAAGTTGTGGAGTTTAAACAATGCGTCTTGTATAGCATCATGGGGCAAGCCTTTATTTATGCGATAAATGCTATCCTCAAGAACGCTTTCATAAAGAGGGCTTTTATAATCACGTTCCACATTGTAACCATAAACATAGTCATATCCTAATTCACTTTGGAAAAGCTCTATTATAGCGTTTTCATAGTCTGCTTCTTTAAATAGTGACTGCATGATTTTCAGTCCTTTCTTCTATTTCCTCAAATATTTTTAATACGTCACAATAAAAATAATAATCCTGATTTATATTATTGTTCTCACGTAAAATAAAAAATAAAATAGCAATAATCATTAATATCCAAAATACGATGTCTAATGCAGATAATAATGATTCTACAAAATTTGGCTCAAAATTTATAGTATCTTGATTATTAAACTCAAATGTAAACATTAATGTATAGCCAAAAATAACAGCAGGTACAAAATTTGTACATAAAGACTTGTTTACTCTTTTGTGATTTATAAGATAATGTTTAAAATTTTCTTTCATTTTATCATCTGTCATTTTTTTTAATTCTTCAGAAATATGCTCTTTCCAATCCGTGTAATATGTAAATTCTTTGTATTTTCCTATGCATAATTTTTTGTACTCTTTTAACTCCTTATCTAATTTTATAATCTCATAATAAGGTTGTTGTTTAAGTTTTCTTTTTTTCATGGTTTTTATTCCTTTCTGTTTATAAAACAATAATTTATCGGCTTAAAGTTTAACATTTGAAACATCAATTTCACCACTCATAAGTTTGGGAAGTAGGGTGTCACGAAGTTGGGCTAAGCGTTGGTTTTCAATATAATTACATTCAATTAATTTTCGTATTGGAAATAAAGTTTTTTCTAAAGAGTTCATTATAGATAATTCAAATATAGGAAACATTAACAAAGGAATATTTTTTACATTCAATGCTCCCATTATTGTTCCCTCGTCAGTATTTTTAATTATTTCTTTATGTATATGTGAAGATAATAAAGCTGTGATTAAATATGAAAAAAATGGTTTATCTTTTTTTAACCTAATGCAAGTCATATTTCTTCCCATTGCTGCATGAGTTCCAATAGGTGCTTGAGAAACTGCACCAATTCTTCCAACGTTTGTTATAACACAATCACCTTCAACAATTTCACATTTACGAGTCCAATTATTATAATCATCTTCTGATATAAAATATTTTTGTGACAAGTCAAGAAATCCATAATCTGTAATATTATTAAGTTGTAAAAGTTGTTTTGTTGTATTAGTAACACTTTTTGGTTTTTTAGAGTGTAGGCAATCAATTATTTCAGCAATATTCCCCAATGGAGTAAGTGTATATGAATATGTTTCCATGTGTTTGTTAAATATTGCTTGTGTTTGCTCCTCCAAATTATTATTTATTTTATTATTAAGTTCTATTTTGTCGTCAATAGAACCCAATAATTGTGCTATTTGTTTTTGTACCTGACAATCATCAGGCACTTTAACAACAATATTCTTCATAGTATTGCCCGATACTTCTTTGAAAGTTGTTCCACTTCCCATGCGTTCTATTGCGTCTTTATTGTATTTCAATAGATAAAAGAGGAAAAGAGGATTAGTATTTTCTTTAGGAATAACACTCTTAAATCCTTGATTTGTACAAACTTCATTTTCTGCTATTGCTACATAACCTATGGGTGCTCTTGATGAAAAAAGAACAGAATTTTTTGGCAAAAGCTGAGCTGAACAACTTTTTAATCCTAATTCTGTGATATTTCTTTCACCTCGTTTAATGTAACGTCCATTTAATGTAGATAAATCTTTTGGAGTAATCCAAGCAATTGTTCCATTTTCATAATTTTCTGCTTTTTTCGTTGACGGAGTAGCCCCTCCAACTACTGTTCCCACATCAGATATTTTGCACTCAATCCACTTTGCCATCATATTTACCTCTATATCCTATATATTTTCTGTGAGCAGGTTATTCCCAATCTCCCTCTACTTCTTTTAATTTTTCACTCAACGTTTTTTCAAGCTCTTTAAAAGCTGGAATAAAACTGTTTTTAATTAGCAAAATCATTTCATCTATTTTATCTTCATCGTAAATATGAACTGATGTATTACGCTTATTTAACATAGTAAGCCATACTGCCGAATTGCTTAAAAAACCCACTTTATAACCAAGTTGTAATATTTCCCTCGGTGAACCTGTTTCTGCTCCATTTACACAATGTAGTCTTAACACTGCCTGCAATGCTTTCCATGCAAGTTCAAATGTAAGGTTGAATTGCCCTATAATCCCTGTTCTGTATACATCATCGTTATTAGCAAGTTCAAAATTAGCACCTGCTAAAACATTAAGGCAGTTTGAAAAGTTATCAAACTTTTTCATAAATAACCACTCCGTCCCTATCAATCTCTTTTTGTAGTTCTTCACTTATCCCTCTATCAAGATTTACAATATCAAACATTAAAAGGGTGTGTGTAAGCTCATCTACATCAAATCCAAAGTTCGTAATATCCCCACCACTAACTGCAAGGTCAATATCGCTTCTTTCAGTATGTGTCCCTTTTGCTCGTGAACCAAAAAGAATTACTTTTTCTATATTATATTTTTTGGCGAAAAATTTAATTTCCCTTAAAACTCTGTCGGGCAAATTATATTTCATATCCAATCGCCCCCAACTTGTTTTTGATTTCGTCCTCAAGCTCATGAGATTTTTTGAACATTTCCGACAGTTCACTTGTCAGCCTGTCCATTTTTTCCTCGAAAGGCTCGCCGTCATCTTCCTGTTCCTCAATTCCCACATATCTTCCTGGTGTTAAAATATAATCTTGATTTTTTATTTCTTCGGTAGTGGCAACCTTGCAAAAACCTTTTATATCCTCAAGCTTGCCATTTTGGAAACGCTCAAATGTATCAGCCAATTTTTGAATATCTTCCTTGCTGAAATCTCTGTGCTTACGGTCGACCATAAAGCCCATTTTTCTTGCGTCAATAAACAACGTTTTTCCTTTTTGCTTTTTATTTTTAGTGATAAACCAAAGTGTAGCAGGAATTGTAACGCTATAAAAAAGCTGTGTGGGAAGTGCAATAATTCCTTCAATTAAATCATCTTCAATTATATTTTTACGAATTTCACCCTCACCACTTGTCTGTGATGATAAAGCACCGTTTGCAAGCACAAGACCGATTTTTCCGTTTGGGGCAAGGTGGTAAATCATATGTTGAATCCAAGCAAAGTTGGCGTTTCCTGTTGGTGGAGTGCCGTATTTCCAACGCTTGTCATCTTGTAGTTTATCCCCACCCCAAGGTGAATAGTTAAACGGTGGATTTGCAAGAATAAAATCTGCCTTTAAATTTGGGTGCAAATCGTTTGAAAAAGTGTCAGCGTGATATGGTCCTAAATCGGCGTCAATTCCTCTGATTGTTAAATTCATAATCGCCATTTTCCAAGTGTCAGAGTTTGCCTCCTGCCCATAAATGGAAATTTCATCACGCCTATGAGAATGTTCTTCAATAAATTTAGCGGACTGTACGAACATACCACCACTTCCGCAACAGCAGTCATATACACGGCAGTTATTAAAAGGTTTCAAAATTTCAACCAGCGTGTTTACAATGCTTGACGGTGTGTAATATTCTCCGCCTTTTTTTCCTTCTTTTTCGGCAAATTTTGCAAGACAATATTCATAAGTCCGTCCCAAAATATCTCTGTTATCTTCTGTTTCTTCCATATTCATATTTGTAAATAAATCCACAACATCACCTAAAACTGTTTTATCAAGGTCGGGTGTGGCATAATTTTTAGGCAAAACATTTTTTAGCCTTGGGTTATCTTTTTCAATAGCTCTCATTGCATCGTCAAGAGTAATTCCAATTTCGGGAGTATGTGCCATTTTGGCAATTTTGCTCCACCTTGCGTCCTCAGGTACAAAGAAAATATTATCCTCAAGATAAGCGTCAACATCATCTTCAAAGCCGTCACCTTCAGCTACAAGTTCATTATATTTCTTTTCAAAAGCAGTTGAAATATACCTTAAAAATATAAGCCCGATTATAACGTTTCTATATTCAGCAGCTGGAATGTGTCCCCAAAGAACACAAGCTGCGTTCCACAATTCCTTTTCAAAACCTAAATTAGCATTATTTTTCTCAGTCATTATTTAATCACTCCAAAATCTTTTAATTAATTTTATTATACAACATTTTGCAATAAAATTCAATAAGTATGAATATTTTTGTTATAAACTTCTAAAAATACTGTCACTTTTTACAAAACCCACTTTATTTTTTATGCAATTTTATTATAAATTGTTTTGCATTCTTTCAGTACTTTCCATGCCTTGAATGTAGTAAATCCATTATTTAAAGCACCATTTTCAGAACCAATATATATGTGAAAGTGGAAATGATAAACACAGAGCATACCATATTAAATTATAGTCATGAATACGAACGCAAGGTTCAGCCTCGGCGGTGCAGTTTTTCTTATAAAATTTTTCAGTTTATACAGTATTATACCTACTGAATATTATTTACTTTAGGTGGCTAAAATGCAAACTAAATAGTTGTCAATTAACAAATTATTAACAAACTCGTCATGAAATATTTGTTGACTTTTGAAACACTATATGTTATTATGATTTATAGAGTTATCATTAGCTAACTAATTATAACAAAGGTTCGAAATACAGACTGTATGTTAAAAATATGCGGTAAAAAGAAATATTTAAATTATATAGTTATATATTTATTATCAGAACCTATACCTTAGGTGGTTAATTGTGACTAACTTATTTTGAAATGAGGTTTGAATTTGAAAATTGAAACAATAGAGTATCCTGAAGTTGAAAATGTGCAGCATAGAATTGCACAGGTTGCTGATGCAATCATTGAAGATTATGAAAAGGATATTGAAACTCATTCTTTGCCGACAGAATTAAACAATCCCGATAGAACAGTAATATCGGAAATTCTTGACAACCTCAAAAGACTTATTTTGGTAGGCTATTTTGAGGACAGTGGAAGTTCTGTATATACCGTAAGAAGCAAATTGTTTTTGGTTCTCAATGATATAATGTGCCACCTTTCACAACAGATAGCATCTGTTCTTGATTTGATGCCGGGATATATGAATGTTGACGGCAAAAAAAGAATTCAGGTCAGTGAAGGCTTTTGTTTGCTTTTTATTGAAAAGCTTCCTAAGATAAGAGAATATATTAAGACAGACCTTTTAGCAACATTTGAGGGTGACCCTGCTGCTTTTGATAATAAGGAAATAATTTATTCTTATCCGGGACTTAATGCTACTTTGATATACAGAATTGCACATGAGCTGTATACGTTGGCAGTTCCGCTTATTCCCAGAATTATGACGGAATATGCCCATACACTTACAGGAATAGATATTCACCCCGGTGCAGATATCGGAAAATATTTCTTTATTGACCACGGAACAGGAATTGTTATTGGAGAAACTACTACAATCGGAAATAACGTCAAGATTTATCAGGGTGTTACTCTCGGAGCACTTTCTACAAAAGGTGGTCAAAAGCTTAACGGCGTGAAAAGACACCCTACAATTCTGGATAATGTTACAATTTATTCAGGAGCCTCTATTCTTGGCGGAAATACGGTAATCGGAAATAATTCTGTGATTTGTGGAAATACATTTGTAACTTCTTCTGTTCCTGATAACACAAGAGTGGCAAACGAAAAGCCTCATCTGATTATGAATGATAAAGAAAAAGATAAAAGCCTTATCAGCTAAAATAGGCTTTAAAATTAGCAACCATGAACCCATTGATATAATCCAAACATTTTAGCATTATATGCATCGGTTACCTTTGGCTAACTTTATTTAAGAGGAGATGATAACTTGCAAGAAGAACAAATAGTTTGTGATTTGAATTTTCGTTATAAGAACGAAAAAAAAGATACTCTTTGTGATATAAATCAGGTTGTGAAAAAAGGCAGTTGTGTAGTTCTGACGGGAAGCAGTGGCTGTGGAAAGTCAACACTTTTGCGATGTGTCAATCATTTGATTCCACAATTTTATGAGGGAGAGCTAAAAGGCTTTTGTCTGCTGAACGGAAAAGATGTAAAAGAATATTCTATTGGAGAAGTTGGAGAACAGGTTGCATCTGTGTTTCAAGACCCAAGAAGTCAATTTTTTACCACCGACAGTTCAGCAGAAATTTCATTCGGACTTGAAAATTTCGGGTTTTCTCATGATGAAATAGTGAAGCGTGTTAATTCGGTGTATCATGAAACAGGTCTTGAAAAACTTAAAGACCGCAATGTATTTGCACTTTCAAGCGGAGAACGTCAAATGATTGCTGTGCTTGCCGCAAAGGCACTGGACACAGATATTTTTTTGCTCGATGAACCAACAGCAAATCTTGATTTTTCAGTTATCAGACAATTATCGGATTTACTTGCTTATCTTAAATCTGAAGGAAAAACCTTGCTTATCAGTGAACACAGGCTCTATTATCTGAAAGATATTGCAGATGAATTTGTCCGTATGGAACACGGAAGAATTGTTGAAAGAATACCTGCATCTGTTATGAAAACTCTTTCCGAACATGAACTTAGTGAAAGAAAATTAAGAACAATTTCATTTGAGAACATAAAAAAACAACCTGTTGCTCCTGTGAATCCGACAAAGAAAATAAAGGTTTCAGCGGAGAATATTTGTTTTTCTTATCACAGGGCAAAAGATAAAATTCTTTCGGGGATGTCCGTTTCAGCAGAAACGGGAGAGGTAATAGGAATAGTAGGCTCTAACGGAAGCGGGAAGACTACCTTCGGAAAAGTGATAACAGGTTTGTTGTCCGCTGATTCAGGAAATATCTCGATTGACAATGTAATACAGTCGGTTAAATCCTTACAGAAAAACGGAATTTTCATTATGCAGGAAGCTGAATTTCAGTTTTTTACAAATTCGGTTTTCAATGAACTGAAATATGGCAAGGAAGAAACTCCTGAATTGCTTACAGAAATGGAAAGAGTGCTTAAAGCGTTTGATATGTGGGAACTTCGCAACAGACACCCGTTTTCACTGTCGGGCGGACAGATGCAGAAACTTGTTTTGCTCCTTGCATATTTTTCACCCAAGCAGATTGCTGTATTTGATGAACCTACTGCCGGACTGGACAAAGAAAGTCTTTTAAAGTGTTCTGAGATTATCAAGGAAATGCGTAAGGATAAAGTTATTTTTATTATCACTCATGACCTTGAACTGATTTCACAGGTCTGCACAAAATGTGTTTATCTTCGTGACGGAACAGTTAATGAAACTTATGATTTTTCTGAACCGAAAAGTTTTTCTAAACTGGTTGACTGTATGCAGAATAATTTCAATACATCAGATAATCAAAGACCTCTTTCCAAAAACACCAAAAATAGATTTTGTGACCCAAGAATTAAATTTGCTTATCTTATTACAGCAATGCTGATTACAACAAGAAAAGTTTCTCCCACAGCCATTACTTTTTTTGCATCAGTGTTTGTGGTACTTCTCTATGAAAAGCGATACCGCACCGCAATCACGGGACTTGTTGCATATATTTTAATATATCTGATGTACTTTTTACTTCCGCACTCTGCTACAGGATTTATCATGCAATATGCACAGGTACTTGTACTTATATATATGACATTTTCGGCTGTTTCAGAGAACGGAAATTCATCACGTATTACTGCTGGTCTGAGAAAACTTCATGTTCCCGAAACAATTATTATGGTATGCAGTGTCATATTTCGCTTTTTCCCGGTGTTGTCCAATGATTTGCGTATTATGCGACAGTCTATGAAAACGAGAGATATGTTTGGTTCGTGGACGGAAAAAATAAAAAGGCTTCCTGAGTATTTTGAAATGCTCATTGTGCCTATGATATTCCGTGTCATACGCATTGCAGAGTCACTTACGGCTTCTGCTGAAACAAGAGGTATTAATTTAAAACGAAAACGAGAATCCTATGTAAGTCTTAAAATAGGAATGGCTGATATTTTTATGGCGGTTTTGCTGATTGCTTGTATAGCGTTCAGCGTTACAGCCCGTTTTGTATGGAGGCAATAAAAATGAATTCTGAAAAATTAAATATCAAAGATATTATTACAATTGTACTGCTCGCATTAATAAATGTGTTGCTGTTTATGGCAAGTTCTCTGCTGTATGTATCACCAATAACAATTTTGCTTATGCCGATTATTTACTCTGTTCTTGAGGGAATTGTATTTTTTACTATCGGAGTAAAAGTACCTAAAAAGGGAGCATTGTTTATCTATTGTGCAGTAAGAGGCGGACTTGGCGGATATCTGCCATATGTTGTCTGCTATCTTATTGCGGGCGTTGTTGCGGAACTGATTCTTATGAAAGGAAACTATGCTAAAAAATCATTCCTTACAGTTTGCTATATGTTGGTTCAACTTATCGCTTCTGTTGGTGGTACATTCTATCCGTATGTTATGGCTTACAATTCTTTCTTCGGAAACAAGGAGGACTTTGTAAAGCAGAACAATGGTGAAAATATTCTTGCCGCAGCAGATATACTTCACTCATGGGTTGCAGTTGCACTGGTTGCAGGAATTTTAGTTGCATCTTTTATCGGTGCAATGATTGCACAGAAAATCATGAAGAAGCATTTGCTTGCAGATGTACCTGATGAAACAGGTGTGGTATGAAAACCAAAATTGAAAGAACAAAATATGCTTCTCTTTGGAGAAAACGCTTAACCAATCAGCTGGGAGAAGAAACAGGTACAGAAATACTGACAGAGGCTGACAGGAAGTATCAAAATTTCTGTCAGGAAAACTGTTCGGATTCCGATGCACTGAAACTTCATACAGAAAAGTGTATTTATCCACTTATTGCGTTATATCAGACGTTGCTGAAATATTTTGATAAAAAAAAGACAATTGAACTGCTGGAAACACTCTTTGTTGAATCTGTTTCCATGCAGGCAAAAACTCTGCGTAATTTTGTCTGTGCATCAAATTTGCAGTCGGTATTCCCAAAGACCTTTGCTGAAGAAATGCAAAAGCAATATTCTGAAGATGCAGGATTTGTAATAGATTGGAATATTATCACAAATAATAAAGCACAATTTAATATAAAAACCTGCCCCTATTTGGAAACGGTTAAAAAATATCATTGTTCTGAAATATGCTATCTATTCTGTCTTGCAGATGAATTGTGCTACAACAATATAAGTGAATCACTGCACTGGAAACGCACAGGTACACTGGCAGAAGAAAAAGCCTGCTGTGATTTCAGTCTTGAATATGCAGAAGAAAAGTAATTATTTTATTAAGGAAGTGTTATTTTGAGTCAAATGGAAACAGAAACGAACGCACAAAGTCAGTCAGCCTCTTTTTTCAAAGAACTGGGTGGATTTATGAAACCGTATCAAGTAAAGTATGTATTATCCGTCATTATAAGTATTATTTCTGTGTTATGCAATTTAGGAGCGTATTTGTTTGCAGGAAAACTTGCAGGTATAATATTCACAGAAAAAAGTGTTACATCTCAGGCACTTTTGATTACGGTCGGAATTGCCGGATTTAAAGTTATGAATGTGATTCTGCTGAATTTGTCAACATGGGTTTCACATCATGCAGCTTATGAAACGCTTCGTGATATACGTTCAGCAATTGTTGAAAAAATGCTCCGCTTGCCAATGGGATATTTTGAAACAAATGGTACAGGACGTTTAAAGACAATGCTTGTGGACAGAATTGAAGGCATTGAAGTTACCCTTGCACATCTTCTTCCTGAAATGACTGCAAATATGCTTGTTCCTCTTACGCTTATTGTTCTTATGTTTATGGTAGACTGGCGACTTGCATTTTGTATATTGTTGTGGCTGTTGATTGGTGTTTTGATTATGGGCGGTATGATGATTGGCTATAAGGCTAAATATGCAGGTCAGATACAGGCTTCAAAATCCATGAATCAGGCAATTGTTGAATATGTTGGCGGTATCAGGGTTATAAAGACTTTCAATCAGGCAGACAGCTCATATAAGAAATTTGAAGATGCTGTTATGCACCATGCAAATTATAACATTGACTGGGTAAAGGAAACACAGTTCTTTTCTTCATTTGGAAGCAGTGTAACACCATTTTCAATTTTCCCTGTTCTCATTGCAGGATTGATTTTCTTTGCCAATGGTTCGCTTACGGGAGAAACATTTTTGTTGTTCATGATGATTTCTCTGGGAATTTATGGTTCAATAGTAAAGGCTTTCAGTTTCTTTGACCAGGTTGCACAGATGGGAACAACTGCAAAGGAAATCCGTGATGTTCTGGATTATGAAGAACTGAAACGTAAAGAATCAGACAAAACCCAAAATGTATCAGAGGCTACCGTGGATTTCTCAGATGTAACTTTCTCCTATACAAAAGATGGGGATAAGGTACTTGGCGGTGTTTCGCTCCATGTTCCTCCACATACTATGCTTGCACTTGTGGGTGCATCAGGCGGAGGAAAGTCTACAATTGCAAAACTGCTTGCAGGCTACTGGGACACAACGGGCGGAAAAATCCAGATAAACGGCAAAGAAATTTCTTCTTATTCACAGGAAGAAATAAACAATATGATTGCCTATGTTGACCAGGAAACATTTTTGTTTGATATGAGTATTATGGAAAATATTCGTATCGGACGACCAAGTGCAACTGATGAGGAAGTAATACAGGCTGCTAAACGTGCAGGCTGTGACGAATTTATATGTGCGTTGCCTAAAGGATATCAGACACCGGCAGGTTCTGGTAAGCTTTCAGGCGGAGAAAGACAGAGAATTGCTATTGCTCGTGCTATGATGAAAAATGCTCCTATTATGATTTTAGATGAGGCTACTGCAAGCACTGACCCTGAAAATGAAACTGCTATTCAGAATGCTATTTCAAAAGCCGCTGCGGGAAAAACACTTATTGTTGTTGCACACAGACTTAAAACCATTGCATCGGCTGAACAGATTGCGTATGTTGAAAAAGGCAAAATAAAAGCAATAGGCACACATGATAAGATGCTTAAAATATGTCCTGAATATGCTAATATGTGGTCTTTGGCAGAGAAAGGAGATAACAAATGATAAATTCTATTGTTCGCATATGGCAGTTCAGCAAACAAAGACATAAGAGTTTTGTTCTTGCAATTGTATTTTCTTTTCTTAACGGTATGTTTGCTATGATGCAGATGTATGCAATTATTACAGCAATTAATTGTCTGTTAGGTCAGCTTGATATGCAAAAAGCTAAAAGTGCAATAATAACAGCAACTGTTGTTTGTATTCTTGGAAGTTTTATTACAAGTTATATTTCACAGGTTTCAATTATGAAAACAGGCTTGTATATGACGGCAGACAAAAGAATAAGTCTTGGCAATATGCTCAGAAATGTACATCTCGGATTTTTCAGCCGGTCATCTGTCGGACGCATTAATGCTGTTATGACAAGCACCCTCAGCGAAGTGGAGCAACAAGCACCTGCTATGCTGATTTATGTCATTGGCGGATTGTTCAGTTCATTTTCAATTTTTTTGGCATTGCTTTTCTATGAATGGCATACAGGACTGATTGCACTTGCAGGCATGATACTGTATATGATGTCTGTAAGTTGGGAAATGAAAATTTCACGTAAACACGCTCCAAGCCGTCAGACTGCACAGAGCTGTCTTTCTGAATCTGCAATTTCTTTTTTGCAGGGTATAAAAGTTACAAAAGCCTTTGGTTTCCGTTCGGGAGATAATCACTTGAAACAGGCAATTGACGGAAGCCGTGACCAAAATCTGCACCTTACAGACAAATCCATGTTTTCACAGGTAGTTACACAACTTTGTGTAGTTATATTTGAGGCTCTGATTATTGTTAATTCACTCTATCTTGTACATAACGGAAATATTGAACTTACAGTTGCACTATCTCTTATAGTTATGAGCTTTATGGTATTTTCTTCTCTTATGCAAACAGGAACATCTTTATCTATGATAGGAATGCTTGACAGTGCCATGACTGAGGTTGAAGAACTTGAAAAAACAGAACCCATTGTTTGTGAACAGCCCTATCAGCATATACAGTCATCTGAAATTGTATTTGACCATGTTTCATTTGGATATGATGAGAGAGAAATTCTGCATGATGTTTCAGTTACAATTAAACCCAAAACTACAACTGCAATTATTGGCCCATCAGGTTCGGGAAAATCTACTCTCTGCAATCTTATTCCAAGATTCTGGGATATTACATCAGGAACTATCAAAATAGGTGGAGCAGATATTCGCCATGTAGAAATGTCTGAATTGATGGACAATATAAGTTTTGTGTTTCAGGAAAATTATCTGTTTGAAGATACTGTTATGAATAACATACGTTTTGGTAAACCTGATGCTTCACTGGAAGAAGTAAAGGCGGCTGCACGTGCAGCAAGGTGTGACGAGTTTATTGAAAAACTCCCTGACGGATATAATACCATACTCAAAGAGGGCGGAAGCAGTATATCGGGCGGAGAAAAACAGAGGGTTGCCATTGCAAGAGCAATTTTAAAAGATGCCCCGATAATTATTCTTGATGAGGCAACCAGTGCATTGGATTCAGAAAATGAGCAGGCTATCCTTGGAGCAATTGATGCACTTACCCAAAATAAAACTGTTATTATGATTGCTCACAGAATGAAAATTGTTCGCAATGCAGATAAGATTATTGCAGTTGAAAAAGGACACATTGCACAAGAAGGAAATCATGACGAACTTATAAAGCAAGATGGCATTTACAGCCGATTCTTGAAAGAAAAGAGTGATGCATCAAACTGGACTATCAGATAAGCTATTGTAAACTGAAAGGATAATAAGTATGAACAGAAATCTAAAAGAACGTAAAGCCAACCAAACAGCAAAGAATATTCCTCCGCAGTCTTTATTGAAAGCATTTCTTTCTCATGTTGAGAAAACACCTGATATTCCTGCTGTAATCTCTGAAGAAGGTGTTCTGACATACCAAGAAACAGCTTTGCGTGCTGCCTCATTTGCTGTTTCATTAAAAAATGCGGGACTTCATATCGGAGACAGAGTTGCTGTCAGTATTCCTCGAGGTTCAGAACTGATATGTGCTGTACTTGGAGTCCTCTGGGCAGGTGGTGCTTATGTACCTGTAAACTGTACACAGCCTGTTGAAAGACGCAGAAGTATCTATGCACAAGCGGAAATTCGTTTTTGTATTACAGAAAGCGATTCTTCTGCGTCATTGGTTACAGAGTGCTGTAATATCTTTGCAGACTTAACAGAAAATCAATATGTTCTGCCGTATATTGCTGACCCGAACGAAACAGCCTATATTATTTTTACATCAGGTTCTACCGGTAAACCAAAGGGTGTGGAAATTTCTCATGCAGGTGCATGGAATACAATTGCAGACGTTCTTGACAGATTTTCTGTCAGCGGTCAGGACAGAGCAATTGCTGTTTCTGCAATTGACTTTGACCTTTCGGTATTTGATATTTTTGGTATGCTGTCTGCTGGTGGAGCAGTTTCTGTTCTTACTGACAAAACACAGAAAGAACCTCTTGCATGGATTCAGCGTATCCAAAAAGATAACATAAGCATTTGGAATTCTGTTCCTGCACTGCTTGAAATGATGCTTATATCTTTAAAGCCAAATGAAATTCTCAGTTCATTGAAGTGTGTTCTGATTTCAGGAGATAAAATCCGTCCTGAGCTGTACAAACTTTTAAAGGCACACACTGAAAATTGTCGTTTTATTGCACTTGGCGGTGCAACAGAAGCGTCTGTATGGTCAAATTTCTTTGAGGTAACATACGTTGATGAATCGTGGCAGATGATACCTTACGGAAAACCGCTTGCAAATCAGAAGTTCAGGGTTATGACAGAAAACGGTGATGCTGAGGACAATGAAATCGGGGAATTATGGATAGGCGGAGCAGGTCTTGCAAAGGGATATATTTCTCAACCTGAACTTACAGCAAAAGTATTTGTGGAAGATAACGGTGAACGCTGGTACTGTACAGGAGATTTTGGTTATTATCTCCCTGATGATACAATTATTTTCTGCGGACGAAAAGACAATCAGGTTAAAATAAACGGATTCAGAATAGAGCTTGGTGAAATAGAAAATCATCTTGCAGATTTGCCACAGGCAGAACAGTCTGTTGTATTGGTCGGTGACGGAACAGCAGGAAAGTCCCTTTCGGCAGTTATACAGACTGTTCAGGCAGAAAATACAGCAGAAATTCCAAAAGTTCCGTCTGTTGTCGGAAATGAAGCAGATGAAACAGACTGCATGATAGCTGATTTTATGCACAGCGTACTGTACGAAAATGGAGAACCCGTATTTAAGGATACAGAGCTTTCAGGTGACGGAAAGGGTATTGTATCTCTCTGGAATACTTTTATGAGTAAAATGCCCGAAAACTCTGTTTTTACAAAAACAGAGTTTTCAGAGAAACTAAATAAAAAAACAGAACTTCTCAGGAGTATTATCTCAGGACAAATCAGTTCTGCTGCTATGCTTGATGATGATTTGCTCGCTCCTGCACGTTTGATGCAGACAGCAGAATTAAAACAGCTTGTAAGAAAAATTGCTGTGAATATCAGAACACAGGCACAAGGTACAGATGGAAAATTCAGACTTACCTTAATGTTTGGACGAGAGGGCGATATTTTTCTGCCGTTGATGCAGGAACTTTCCGATATACAGGAAAAATTGCAGATTGTATTTCTTGAAACAAGCTCAGGCATGATACAAACAGCAAAAGAAAAGTTTTCTGAAATTCCGTTGCAGGTGGAATATCATAAGACGGATTATGTGCATCTTTCAGCAAGTCTTGCAGGAAATTCAGATGCAGTTGTTGCTGTGAACGGTCTGCATATGTTTACAAAAGTTCTTGATGGACTTCGTTATGTAAAACTTCTTTTGAAACAAAGCGGTATTCTCTATGTATCAGAACCTGAAAAAATGACTGCTTTGGGATTAATTTCTGCAGGTGTTATAGAACATGGATTTACAGATTATGAAGAAATACGCAGAAATAGTTCTATGATGCCGTACGAAAGCTGGTGCATTGCGTTCAGACAGACAGGTTTCGGAGAAATTTCTGCTCAGAAAGATGAAGAAACAGGTATGTACAGCTATACTTGCAAGCTTGTGGAACAGTCTGTTCCAGACGAAACAGCTTTAAAGTCATATTGTGCTGAAAAATTAGTGCCGTATATGATTCCGGAACATTTTTGCTATACTACTGCATTTCCGCTTACTGCTAACGGAAAGATAGACAGAAATTCCATGAAAAATTGGTTTTCTTCCAAAACCACAGGAAATGGAACACTTCCACAGACAGAAACACAGAAACGTATTTCTGATATATGGAATGGATTTTTCCATTCTGAAACGATTTATCTGGAGGATAATTTCTTTGAAATTGGCGGTGACAGCCTGCTCGCAACACGTATGCTGAACAGTTTAAGCAATACATTTGGAATACATATAAGTATGAAGGAATTTTTTGATGCTCCAATACTTGAACAGCTTGCATCAGCAGTTGACGAACTTATAACAGATGATGACATGGAGGAGGGCGAACTGTGATTGGTTTAATTGGTGCAAACGGAAAAATAGGTTCAGAAATTGTCAAGGCTCTCCACGAACTTGTACCTGATGAAGATATCAAATTGGGTTGTCGTCGACCTTCTGTTGATTCACAAGGATTGTGGCAGGTGGTGGATATTACAGAAACGACTTCTCTGAAAGATTTTGGTCAGGATTGCAGTATACTGATAAATGCAAGTGGAGGAACACCTGCTCTTTTGCCTGAACTTCCATTTGTTGAACTTGGAAACCAAAACAATTTCAGTAGCATAACAGACAAACCTATACTTTACGGCTGTGGGTCTGTCCCTGGAATTATTGGAATGATTCCCCGTGTTTTGTCAGAAACAGTTAGCCCGATAAAACGATTGAGAATGGATTATATTATCAATGAACCACTTTCAATGACAGCTGCGTTTGATATGACAGAATCATATTCACTTCCTTCAGGAAATGCGAAAAAATCGCAGATGTCCGCATCTGTTCCGGAGTGTGTTCCGTTTATTGGAGATGAGGTTTACAGGTATCGTTTTTCTGACGCTGAAACAAGAGGCATTGACAGAATTTTGAATGTAAAAAACAGTGAATGGTCTATGGTCAGGGAAAGTGACGATTTGGAACAAGTTTTCACTATGCAGTTTACAAGTCGTCAAGAACTTGCAGAAAAGTTATATACTTCCAGCCACATACAAAGGCAGGGACTTGAAAACAGTATTCAGTTTCTCACGGAATTACAGGGAGATAAAATGGCAGTAACTTGTTTTGCAAAGTGCAGTAATCCATCTGCTTTGTCTGGAAAGACCTGTGCTGCGGCTGCGGTTGCTGTATTGCAGGGAAAAATCAGAAACGGTGTTTCTCTCCTGTCGCTTTCAGATGACTGGAAAGCTGTCTGGGAACTGATTATGCAAACAAAACCATTTGATGTGTGGACAGTATATCCTTGTTGTATGGATAAAATTATGGAAGAAGAAGGTGAGTTGTAATGCAAGATAACAAAATCTACAAAGTCGTTGTATGCGGTACAGGTTTTGGTATGTTCTATATAGAGGCACTTCGTTGTCTGAAAAAAGATTTTGAGATTGTCGGAATTGTTGCAAAGGGAAGCGTTCGTTCTCAGAAGTGTGCTTCTTTTTACAATGTCAATTTATATCACAGTCCAGAAGAAGTGCCGGACGATGTAGACATTGCCTGTGTTGCTGTAAGAAGTGGTTCGCTTGGCGGAGCAGGTACAGAAATGAGCCTTAAATTTTTGGAACGAGGGATTCACGTTATTTTAGAACAACCCGTACACCATGAGGAACTTAAACAGTGTTTTCAGACTGCACAGAAAAACAAATGCTGTTTCATGACAGGCGATTTGTACATGAATATGCCTGAAATACGCAGATTTTTTCAGGTGTGCCGTTTTCTTGATTCAAGAGGTGAAAAAATAGAATATCTCCGTGCAGGAAGCTGTGTACAGGCATTCTATCCGTTTGCTGAATTGCTTTTGCACCTTGTTCCGAACGGAAAAGTTGAAATCTCTTATGTTGGAGAACAGCAGGCAGATTTTAAACAGATTATCGGTACTATCGGAAATATTCCATTTACATTCCAATTCAACAACACAATCAATCCTAAAGACCCTGACAATCATATGCAGATATTGCATAATTTCTGTTGCTATTATCCGTCAGGTCGTCTGGAACTGGTAGATACAAGAGGTCTGTTGCTCTGGTATTCAAGAATGAATATGCCGTGGTCTATATTTGACGGAGGAGGTTTTCCTGAACATTATCCTGAGAATATGCTTGCACCCAATATGAAAATTCTTACTCCTGATTTAAGAAAGCTTACAAAACCTTATCATGAATATGCACAGGAAAGCTGGGTAAACTGTATTTCTCTTGATTTGCTGAAATTGAAACAGATGATAAACGAAAGAAAACAATTTCTTATCAAAGCACAACAAGAACAGAAAGCCTCTCGCTTATGGAATGAACTGACACAAAAATTTGGTTTTGCATCACTGACAGTGTCCTTAAGTTCAAAAAGCAGTGCAATAAAAGAATTAGACGATGCCTCTGTACTTCCGGAAGAAAAAGGAAAATTAGAAAGTGAGTGAAATAATGAACGAATCCATTGCAAAGGTAGTTGCAGAACTCTCTGCAAAACATATACGATTATGGACTGAGGACGGAAAACTGCGTTTTAAAGCTCCAGCAGGTATGCTTAATGCAGAAGAAAAAAACTATCTTAAAGAACACAAACAGGAAATTATTGAATATCTGATGAATGATACCCTGACATTTGAAGTAGATAAAGAACATCAGTATGAATCATTTGGTATGACTGAAATTCAGCAGGCTTATGTACTCGGAAGAAATCCTGCGTTTTCTTATGGCGGAACAGCTTGTCATATCTATATGGAACTTGAATATGATTCGTTAGACCCTGAACGTGTACAGTGTGTTTGGAATCAGCTTATCAGCAGGCACCCTATGTTCCGTGCGGTTATGTCTGTTGAAGGCTATCAGCGTATTATGTCTGAAGCACCCCTGTTTGAAGTGAGAACTGTTGACTGCACAGGAAATGACAGCAGTAAACAGAGAAAAGCTATCAAAAATGAACTTGACCATAAAATTTATCAGCCTGAACAATGGCCGTTGTATACAGTTGTTGTCAGCAAAGGAATAAAGCAGGATATTCTGCATTTCTCCATTGAATTTGTAACAGCTGACTGGGCAAGCATCTGGACAGTTCTTTCGGAGTTTGAAACACTTTATTTTCAGCCTGATACAGTATTGCCAAAAATTGATTTAACTTTCCGTGACTATCTGATTGCTGAGAAAAAACTTCGTCAAGGAAGCAGATACTACCGTGACAGAGAATATTGGCTTAACAGAATAGATTCACTTCCATATGCACCTGAACTGCCCGTACTTCCTGAACAGGACAGCAGTATACCTGTAAAATTTGAGAGAAATCAGTTTTCTGTTCCAAAGGAAAAATGGGATAAATTCTGTGAACTGGCTCGTCTTTCCGGAACAACACCTGCAAGTGCAGTTATGACAGCTTATGGTCTTGCAATCGGACGCTGGAGCCGTAATAAGAAATTTTGTCTTAACCTCAGTATCCTTAACCGTCTGCCACTTCACCCGCAGGTAGATTCTGTTGTTGGAGATTTCACGGCAAGCAGTCTGCTTGAAATGGAATACAAGGAAAACAGCAGTTTTAAGGAACTTGTTACACAGATAGGCAGACAACTGTTTGATGACCTTGACCACAGATTATTTACAGGTGTTAATGTTCTTCGTGAATTGCAGAAAAGCAGGGGAAATATTCTTATGCCCTATGTATTTACAGGTGCTATCGGTCTTATTTCAACAGATAAAAGTAAACTGCACGGCAAAATGAATAATAACGGTATAAGTCAGACATCACAGGTATTTATGGACTGTCAGGCAATGGATACAGAAAACGGTCTGAATATAAATATTGACAGCAGAGCAGGTGTATTCCCTGAAGGAATGGTATCTGATATTTGTAATACTCTTGAAAAGCTTTTGCTTTCACTTTCAGAGAGTAAAGAAGCATGGCTTAAAAAACCTGTTGATATTGCACTTCCTGCCTGGCAGAATGAAGTTCTTGGAGCAGTAAATCAGACTGCAAAGGAACAGAGAACTTATCTCCTGCACGAAAAAATTATGGAACAGTTAGAAAAAAAACCTAATGCTTTTGCTGTGGCAGATGCAGAAACTTCGTGGACTTGTGCTGAACTGTATGAAAAAGTAAAGTGCATAACCGCTGCACTTCAGAAAATAAATATAGGCAGAGGTGACTTTGTAGCTGTTTCAATGCCTAAGTCAAGATGGCAATTAGCAGCTTGTCTTGGTATTCTTTGTGCAGGTTCAGCTTATGTGCCTGTTGATATGCAGAACGCTCCCAAGCGAGCTGAAACTGTTCTTTCCAAGGTTAATGCAAAGTGCGTTGTTATACTTTCAGAATTAAAATCAAATATCACTTGTCCCGATGAAATTACACTGATTTCAGCAGACAAGCCCGAATCAGAGCCTTGCGGAAGTCTTGTGGGAAATCCTGCCGGAACACTTCCACAGGATATTGCCTATATTATTTTTACATCAGGTTCTACAGGTGAACCAAAAGGTGTTGCAGTAAGTCATTCAGCAGCCGTAAATACAATAGAGGCAATTAACAGATTATTTTCTGTCGGTGAAAATGACAGAATTTTCAATTTGTCACAGCTTAATTTTGATTTGTCGGTATATGATATGTTCGGTGTAATCGGAGAGGGTGGCGGAGTTGTCATTCCTGACAGCGAACAATATAAAAATCCTTCGCACTGGGCAGATATGATGCAGAAATATAATGTTACACTTTGGAACTCTGTTCCTGCACTTATGCAGTTACTGGTAATTTATCAGTCCTATCAGGAACAGAAAATAAATTGTCCTCTGCGAACAGTTCTGCTTTCAGGAGACTGGATTCCTACAGAACAGCCTGACAAGCTGAAAGAACTGTTTCCATCTGTAAGAGTGGTTAGTCTTGGTGGTGCTACCGAAGGCGGTATCTGGTCTATTTACCATGAATATCAGGCAGACTATGACAAACAGCCCGAGTGGAAAAGTATTCCTTATGGCAAGCCTCTCCCAAATCAAGGATTTATGATTTTGGACAGTATGGGTCTTCCTTGTCCTGTGTGGGTGCAGGGTGAACTGTATATCACAGGAGACAGTCTTGCATCTTGCTATTGGGGAGAAAAGGAACTTACTGAAAAAGCATTTATTGAAGTCAACGGCATCAAAGCCTATAAAACAGGTGATACAGGTCGTTATCATGCTGACGGAACAATTGAATTTATGGGCAGACTTGACAATCAAGTAAAAGTAAATGGTCACAGAATTGAACTTGGTGAAATTGAATCTGTTATCAGAAAGCAATTTTCAGTGAAAGATGTGGTTTGCACTGTAGAGGAAGTCGGCAACGAAAAACTTCTTATCGCCGTGTTAGCATCTGCTAACAAAATTGACAAAGAAAATTTCAGCGAAGAATTAAAACAGTGGGTACCGCATTATATGGTTCCGTCCATTTTGATTACAGCTGATGAAATTCCTCTTACCGCAAACGGAAAAATTGACCACAAAACATTAAAAAATATGATTCGCATGGCTTCTGAACAGAATCATATTACAAATAAAGAGAATTCGCTTATGACGGAAACAGAAAAGCTTGTAAGTCAGATTTTGTGTGAGGCTATTGGCTGTGAAACACTCGGAGCAGATGAGGACTTTTATGAGGCTGGAGCAAATTCTCTTATTCTGGCAAGAGCTGCCGGACAGCTTAATCAGAAATTGGAACGTTCCATTCCTTTTGATACATACCTTGTAACAATGCTGAACGAACCCAATGTACACGCACTTGCTAAAATGATAGATTCATCTCACACACAGGACGGTGAAGAAAAAACAACAGCTACCGAGCAGTTAAAACTTATCTGGAACAGATGTGAATCAGAAGATTTAACAGTTGTATTTACAGAACAGCTTTTAGAAACAGCATATCGCTTATATCACGAAGATAAAAAAAGAAGTTATGTATTTGTTCCAAACGGATTCCCTACAGAACAGCTGGCAGAAGCACTTCTAAAAGAAAATACAGAACACATACGTTTCATTGCATCTGATGCGGTAGCAGGTGATTGTTTGAAAATTGCTTCCGCTGTAATGGAACAGGGAATTGTTCCCGAATTAATTGCCCTTCTTGAAACAGAAACAGAAAGTGAAATTTCCGTTGATGTTCCCTATATGGGTGATATTATGTTTGGACTTACAATTTCTTCTATGGACAGTCAGGACGAAATCACTGAAATTCTGGGCGAATACTGCATGGGAATAATCAATGTTTGCGACTGTCAGACAGAAGAAAAATTGATTGCATTTTTGATGCAGTGACATATTAGAAAAGGATATCAGAATATGAATTTGATAGATATGATAAAAAAATATTCCGACAGTGACAAAACCGCTTTGGTTTGCTTTAATGAAAACGACAAAGAGCAGAAAATTTCTTATCATGAATTTTATCACCGCATTTTAAGCATGAAACATTTTTTGTTCCGCAATGGACTTGCTGTCGGACAGAATGTACTGTTAATCTATGAAGGCAATGAAATTGACTATATGGTTTCTTTGTTTGCCATAGTTTCAGGTGGAGCAGTGCCGGTATTGCTGAAAGCGGATTTGAAAAATGACTCTGTAAACCACTGCAAAGCTGTGCTGGAGGATTGCGGTGCAACTTTCATAGCTGCACAGGATTCAGCTGAAAGTTTTAAAACACTTTTCCCCAATGTAAAGACCGTAGATGTAAGAAGTTGTCCCGAAACAGAATCCGAAGCACAGGACGAACACAATATTTCAGATATAATGATGATGCTCTGTACATCAGGTTCGTCAGGTCGTCCGAAAATTGTTCCCTATACTGAAGAATGTATCAGCAAGGTTCTTGAAACTTACAGTCAGGTCAATAACAGAACAGGCGAAGATATATCTTTGTGCTGTCTTCCTTTACATCATACATTTGCACTTATAAATGCAGTTTTGGTGTCACTCTGGAACGGTGCAGAAACAGTGTTTGTCAAGCCTGACCGCTTTGCCACAGAACCTGCAATCTGGTTCAAAACAGCAAAAACTTATCATGTAACGCATATTCCAAGTTTGAACTATATGCTTTCAGTATTGACAGATACTGCCGAAAAACATATGGAAAGAGCAGATTTAAGCTCTGTACGTGCAGTAGTGCTGGCAGGTGAATTTGTGCAGCCTGATACAGTAAGAAAATTTGAAAAAGCTGTTTCTTCATTTGGATTTTCAGCTGACAGAATTGTTATTCAGTTTGGTCTTACAGAAACCTGTGCCGTTATTGCGGGAACTATTCCTAATAAAATGTTGCAGTCAGAATTTATTCACGGCAACAGGGAAATTTATTCTGTAGGCTATATGCTGAAAGGCAATGAAGCAATAATTCTTAGTACGGAAACAGGAGAATTTTGTGCAGACGGGGAAATAGGACAAATTTGTCTTAGAGGTGAATTTGTACTTTCGCATTACTGGAATAACAGTTTTGAAGATAGTTTTATTGACAAAGACGGTGAACGCTGGTTCAATACAGGCGACATTGGATTTATAAGACATGATGAAAATGGCACACAGTTGTTTTTCTGCGGTCGAAACAAAGAAATTCTCAATATCAAGGGAGAGAATTATTCCCCTCACCCAATTGAAGCTGTAGCCGACTCTGTTCTTGGAAACCGTGGTGTAAGTGTTGCATTTTCGGTGCCTGATGGTCATACAGAAGCTCTTGTTTTGCTTGTAGAACAACATACAGATATTTCAGCAGAAGAACGCAGTCATCTGTTTGAAAAAATCCGTGATGAACTTGTTTCAAGATTGCAGATTACACCTATAGCAGTTGTATTTTCCAAAGTAGGTACATTCTTGAGAACTCAGAACGGAAAATTGCAGAGAACACATATGAAATCTCTCTATATGGAAGGAAAGTGGAATGGTGAAATAATCAGTGCAGGTCGCAGAACAAATTCAGACGTAAAACAGTTTATTTTAGAATTTCTTAACCGCTATATGGGAATTTCCTCAGATGATGTAGATACTTCTGCAAATATGATTTCTTATGGCTTAAATTCTTTGCTTTCACAGCTGTTGCTTGCAATGCTCTATGAACAGTATCAGGTAAAGCTTACTGTTGCAGATATGAATTTATACAATTCTGTGGAGAAATTAACTGCTCGTGTTTTACAGACCACTCCTGCACTTACACAGAAAAAAGGAAAATCTGTATCAGAAATTTATCCTATCACAGATGTACAGAGAGCTTATCTTGCAGGACGAAATTCTGAACTTGACTGGGGTGGTATCCCCTGCCAGTGCTATTTTGAACAGGATATTTTTAATCTTGACAAAAAACGTTTCTGTAAGGCAGTAGAAAAGCTTGTACAGCGTCATGAGGCATTACATACAATAATTCTACCTGACCAGACACAGAAAATTCTTTCAGATTTTCAGCCTGAAATTGTTTTCAGAAAAGCGACCACAGAAAAACAGGAGGAAATTCTTTCAGCTGTAAGAGATGAAATGTGTCATACCATACTTCCTATAGATGCTCCATTATTCCGTGTTGCAGTTACTGAGTTGCCAAAAAACAACTACAGAATTCATATACAAATAGATATGCTATGCTGTGACGCAATGAGCATAATGTTGTTCTGGAATGATTTGATGTTATTCTATAAAGGAAAGGTGCTTTCACCTTTGACCTGTCATTTCTATGAAGTGCAATCTGCACTTGATGAAGAAAGAAAACAGGCAGACCGTGATTACTGGAAAGAACAATGCTTTACTATACCTTCTGCACCTGAACTTCCATGGAATACAATGGCAGACAAACAGTCTTTCCATACATTTAAACGCAGAAAAATGTATCTCAGTGCTGAGGAATGGAAACAGTTTGAAAAACTGACCGAAAAACTCTGTCTTACACCTTCTGCTGCATTTCTCACAATGTTTTCGCATACACTTTCTGCCTTTGGTGCAGGAAAAGAATTTACACTCAGTCTGACAACCCTCGGCAGAAATCAGGCAGGCGAGGACACTTATCGTGTAATCGGTGACTTCACAAATCTTATGCTTCTGCATGTAACCTGCAATGCGGATACAATGCTAAACAACGCAAAGCAGATGCAAAACAGACTTCATCAAGACCTTGAACATTCTGCATTTACATCTATTGACATTGCTCGTGAGCAGCTTACAGACGAAACAATTTACCCTGTTGTATTTACAAGTTTTCTTGGAATGGAAAAAATTATCGACGGAACAAGTCCATTTTCTAAGGACAACTTTGCTCTTACCTGTACACCTCAGGTTGTGCTTGACCACCAGTTAATTCCGACATCAGACGGCGGAGTTTTGATTTGTTGGGATATTGTAGACAAGGCATTTGCACAAGGAATACCTGATAAAATGTTTGAGGTTTACTGCAAGGTTATCAAAAATTCAATGCAGGAAACTTTCTGGACAGGTTCTTACAGGGACTTCCGTACTGAACATGACAAACAAATACAGGAAAAGGTCAATGCAACAGAAGATAATTCTATTCCCTCTGTAACTCTTACAGAATATTTTCTTAAACAAGCAAAAGAACATTCTGAAAATATTGCAGTTATTCATAAAGAAGTTAAATACACTTACCGTCAGCTCCTGAAAAGAGCATCTCAGATATGTGAAGTACTTGCAGAAAGAAATATCAGTTTAGGCGACAGAGTAATGATTCAGATGGAAAAATCCTTTGACCTTATTGCTGCTATTGTCGGAACTGTACAGTATGGAGCTGTTTATCTGCCAATGCCACATGACCAGCCTGAAAGTCGTCAGCTTGAAATTTTTCATCAGTCTGGTGCGAAATGCATAATTGCAGAAAGTCCGAAAGGAATTTCACCTGAAATCCCGCTGATACAGATGAATGAGGCTGACGAAAAGCATGGAATATGGACAGGTGCAAATCCGAAACCTTCTCAGCTTGGTTATATAATTTATACATCAGGTTCTACTGGGAAACCAAAGGGTGTTGCAATTCGCCATGAATCTGCAATGAATACAATACTTGCGGTAAACAGATATATTAAACTTACCGAACAGGATTGTCTGATTGGATTGTCTTCAGTAAGCTTTGACCTATCAGTATATGATATTTTCGGTGCTTTGACAGCAGGTGCATCTCTGCTTGTTCCTACAGAAACAGAAAGAATAGACCCGTCCTGCTGGCTTCGTCTTTGCAGGGAGCATAATGTAACAGTATGGAATTCAGTACCTGCTTTAATGGATATTTTTCTTGATTATTGCATTGCAGTAAAGAAAGTACCCGCAGGTCTTTCTATCCGTCACACAATTTTATCGGGAGATTGGATTCCAATGGATTTATTTGACAAAATGCGTAATGTTTTGCCACAGAATATGCTTACAAGCATGGGCGGTGCAACAGAGGCTTCTATCTGGTCAAATTATTTTCCTGTTACAGAACTGAAAAAAGAATGGGCATCAATTCCATATGGTTATCCTCTGCCAAATCAGGTATTTCATATTTCAGACGAGTTAGGACGTCTTTGTCCGCTTGGTGTTACCGGACATCTGCTTATAGGAGGTCGTGGCGTTGCGAACGAATATTACAATGAACCCATTTTGACAGAAAATGCCTTCTTTATAAATCAAGATACAGGCGAAAGACTTTATGATACAGGTGACTATGGAAGATATGACGAAAATGGTTGTATTATCTTTATGGGACGCAGGGATACACAGGTTAAAATTAATGGTTACAGAATTGAACTCGGTGAAATTCAAAGTGCTTTAGCAAAACTCGGTTATGAGAGCAATGTTGTCATTCCAACGGAGGACATAGGCGGTAAAAAATTGATAGCCTTTGTCAAAACCAATAGTGAGTTCAAGGAATCAGATGTGAAAATAAAGGTTGAGGATTATCTGCCACATTATTTTGTACCTGACCGTATATTGTCAATTTCCGCTATGCCGATGACTGCAAACGGAAAAATTGACAAGAAGAAATTATTAATGCATTATAACGCAGTACAGAAAAATTCAGTTTCATCTGATGATAATGAAATATCTTATTCGGAACAGGATAAAAAAATTTTGGAACTGCTGAAAAAAGAGCTTCAGTTTCCTAATCTAAAAACATCTGATTCTTTGGCGAGTCTTGGTATCAATTCACTTACATTAATGAAGCTTTCAGGTTGTTTGGAATCTGAATTTGGTCACAGGGATAACATTAATAAAATTATCCGTTATCAGACTATAAACGATTTCCTGATTTACTATAGAACAACAAGCATACAGGAAATACAGCAGAAAATGGACGCTGAAGCAGAAGAAAACAGAAAGAAAAAAGAAGAACTTGAAAAAAATGACCCACTTTATCATCACCCTGTAATGGAGATTATCCGTGATGAATTGAATATTCTAAGTGTTTCAAAGGAAGATTTGCTTTCTGAACTCGGCTTGTCATCTCTTTCAGTAATTCGTATTGCAAATAAGCTTGAAGAATATTATGGAAGCCGTCCGTCTGTTCTGGAAATGCTCCGCTATCAGACAGTTGGGGATATAGTTTCATTCTATTATAATCTTGATACAGAGTATCAGCCCGATGAAAAGGAAAATGCAGAGTTTGTCATTTCAGAGTCAATGCCACCGTCACTCAGATGTGTTTGTGAAGTTCTGAATCTGTATGAAGTTTCGGAGGCGGACAGCTTTATAAGTCTTGGAGTTTCTTCTCTGGAAATGATACGCATTGCCAATCAGCTTGAAGCGGTTTACGGTGAGCGTCCATCAATTCAGGAACTTGCAGAAATGAAAAAGTTTAGTGAACTTGTAAATTACTATGCTGACCGCCAAGTACAGGAACAGCAGGAAACACCGGAAAATTCCGAATACAGAACAGCTTCTCAGCTTTATCATCTTTGCAGAGATGCCGGAATTATTCTTTGGCCTGAAAATGGAAAACTTCGCTTTAAAGCTCCGCAGGGTACACTTACACCTGAATTGCGTAAAAAGCTTTCCGAAAACAAGGAAATACTTTTACACTACCTCGAACAAAGTGATGCTGTAACAAGTCAGGAACTTACGCCTCTTCAAATGGCGTATGTAATCGGCAGACAGCAACAGTATGCTCTTGGTGATATTACAGCACATTATTATGTTGAGTATGAAACAAATAATCTTGACAAGAATTCATTGCAAGATGCAGTAAATGAACTTATTGTAAGAAATGAAATTCTCCGTACAATTATCACACCTGAAGGAAGAATGAATATTTATCAGACCAACCCCGGTTATGCAATCGAAACTGTAGAACAAGGACAGAGGGACCTGAGAACCGAAATGAAAGACCATCAGTTTGTACTTGGCACATGGCCTATGTTTGATGTTAAGGTTACAGACTGTGGCGAAACCCAGAGAATACATATCGGTGTTGACTGTTTGATTTTGGACGGTTGGAGTATTAATATGTTCCTGCATCAGTTGCTTGCAGCTTATAACGGCAAGGAAATAGAAGTTACAAACTATACATTCCGTCAGTATCTTGAGGAAGAACAGCGTTGGCTCAGAAACAAACCTTATTACAAGCAATCACAGAAATACTGGACAGAACAGATTGACAAACTTCCACCCGCACCGCATCTTCCGTTAAAACAGCCTTTGGAAGAAATTAAAAAGCCTAACTTCAGACGTAAGCGTTTTTTGCTCAGTGAGGAACTTACATTTGCATTTTTCCAAAGACTCAAACAATATGACCTTACACCTTCCACAGCTTTGTGCACTGCATATATGATGAGCCTTTCAAAATTCAGCACAACACCGGACGTAACACTTAATCTTACTATGTTTAACCGTCAACCTATACACCCCGATGTGCAGAAAGTACTCGGTGATTTTACAAATATAGCGTTGATTGGCTATCATGCAGGTTCAAAGGAACAGAGCTTTTTGGAAAGAACATCAGCTGTAAGCAAGGAACTCTGGAATGCAATTGAATACAGAAGCTTTAATGTAATCAATCTTCTTGGACAGCTTTCCGAAAAATATGGTGATACAATTGCTGCACCTTATGTATTTACAAGTTTGCTCGATAAAGAGGGTGAACAGGGTGTTGACTTAATGAAACAGTCAGGCTTCACAGAAATTTTTGCACAGACACAGACACCGCAGGTTCTTCTCGACCATCAGTTATATCTTAACGGAGGAAGATTATTATTAGTATTGGACTATGTGGAGCAGGCATTTGATGATAAGATGCTTACAGCACTGTTTGAGAATTATACCAACAGGGTAACACGTCTTGCAAAAGAGAGTAGATGGGAGGATTTGTATGAATTATCATAAGAAAGACAGTGTGTTTCTCTGTCAGCCACATTTTGACAAGCCGATTGTATTCTGCTTTCATCATGCAGGTGGAAATGCAAGAGTTTATCAGCAGTGGACATCTTGTGAAAAAGTAGATTTTGTCCCCATAGAGTATCCTGGACACGGTTTTCTTACAAGAAAACCGTGTCATACGGACATAGAAAAGGTAAGTGATGAGTTTGCCAGATTTATTACGGAATTGATTGGTGAAAGAAAGGTACGCTTTTCTTTATTCGGTCACAGTCTTGGTGCAATTATTGCATTTTGCGTTGCTGAAAAACTTAAAAAATATAATTTTTCACCTGTATGCCTTCAGGTAGCAGGTCGTCATGCACCGCAGGAAACAGACAAGTCTGAATACAGAACAAGCATGGGACAGACAGCTTTGCTGAAAGAAATCAAGGCTTATGGATATACACCGCCTGAACTTCTTGAAAATGAAGAATACTGCAATTATATGCTCCCGATAATGTTTCATGACTATCAGATGAGCGAAAGTTTTAAATATCGTCATCAGAAGCTTTCGATACCAATTATGGCTTATTATGGCAATGAGGACGATGGAGCAGAAAAAGAAGAAATGAATAAATGGCAGGAAGTTACAGACAACTTGTTCCGTATAAAAGGATTTATCGGCGGACATTTCTTCCTTTTGGACAACAAATATAATTTTAACAATATTCTTGCAGATGATATGCTTTCACTGGTACAGAAAAATAAAACTATACATAAACAGACAACTGTCTGCTACGAAAAAGGAGCGATATAATTTCTTATGATAAAAAGAAAAAGAAATAAATGGTTTGCCCATGAAACAATGCATGAAAATGCAGAATTGAATATTCTCTGTTTTGTATTTGCAGGAGGAAGTCCGAGTTTCTTTTCACCTTGGAGACAGCTTTGTCCCGATTCTGTGAATCTGCTACCTGTGCTTTATCCTGCAAGAGAATCCAGAGGAAAAGAAATTATGCCTGATACACTGGAAGAATTACTTGAACAGTTTAAAAAGGAAAATCCGACTGTCTTTGAAAAGCCTTATGTTATATGGGGACATTGTTCAGGTTCTCTTATAGGACTTGAACTCGCCTTTGAACAAAGTCAGGCTGGAAATCCGCCCAAAGCGTTTATTGTTACAGGAAGTGAATCTCCCGAATATGCTCTCAGACTTATACCTGATATTAGGGAAAGCTTTGATGAAGTAAGTGATGATGATATTCTTCTTTCACTGAAAAGTTATCATCTTATGCCACCCGATATGCTTGAAAATCCTGATTTCAGAAAATATTTTCTTCCGATTTACCGTGCCGACCTGAATATGTTCAGCAAATATCATTATAATGCTGACAAAAAACTGGATTGTCCTGCACTTGTAATGAACGGTGATGCTGATAAATTACTTATGCCCGAACACGTAGAAAAATGGCAGGATTGTTTTTCACAGAAAGTAAAGTTTATGGAGTTCAGTGGAGAGCATTATTTTGTCAATGACCATAAGGAAGAAGTGTTTCAGCAGATAGAAAAATTCTGCCAGAAAGGAAATATAATATGAAGAATGAGAAAACAATTCCCATTCTACCGCAGCAGAAAAGATTTGTCACCTATGAAATGAGAGAGGAAAGCAAAGGCTGTCAGAATGTAGGTATTGTACTGAAACTTGAAGGAAACACAGATATAAAGCGTTTTGATGAGATACTTGAAAAACTTGTAAAGATGAATGATGCTTTTTTTGTTCGTATGGTTTCCAATCCAGATGGAACAATTTCGCAGAAATTTTGTGATGATTATGAATTTCATTGGATTCGTCATGATATGACTGCATTTTCAGAATCTGAAAGGCAGCAGAAAGCATTTTCAGATGCAGAACAGGAAGTCTGCCAAAAAACAGATATATTTCATGAACCGCTGTTTGCGTTTCATCTGTATGAAATTTCAGAACACTGTGTACTGCTGTTGATAAAGGCAAATCACACAATTGTGGACGGTCCGTCATTTAGTGCGATTTATGCACAGCTTGCAGATTTTTGGAATCAAAAAATACCTCCAGCTGTATGCACATGGAAAGAATTTGTAGCGTGGGAAACAGAACTTATTGCCTCTGAAAAGGGCAAGCAAAGCCTTGAATACTGGAAAAGCAACAATGTTTCGGAGATATCTGTTTCTGTTCCTAAGTTGTCGGGTATTTCGGCAGAGGAAAAAAGTATTCCGCTTGAAATGCTTAAAAAAACATCAAGGCTTTACAAAACATCAATTTTCAATGTTATGCTTTATCTGTATACGGTTTCACTTGCAGAATTGTTTGAGCAGGAAACATTTTCAGTAAATTGTACTATGACCAATCGTTTTGAAGAATCTATGAGATATATGGTTGGACTTACAACACATTCTTTCCCATATGTACTGAAAGATATTTCAAAGTCTTTGCCGTCAGAGTTAATTGCTGAAACAAAAAAACAAATGCGTGAAAGTTTTTCAAATTTCTATACAGGGGAATATACAATATTATCTCCGTTTACACTTTCATATTTCAGTGAAACTGTAAAGCTCCCCGAATGGAATGGACTTACTGTTACACAGTACCCATGCAACGGTTCACAGAATTACAGGGATATGACATACACTCTTTTCTGCAAGGAAAAGAAAGATGTTCTTGAACTGGAAATAAATACTGACAGAACAGTTTTTACACAAGATTTTGACAATGTATTGTTTGCAAAAATAAAAAATAAACTTTGTCAGATTTCAGGAAAGGAAAGATAATAATGAACACTGAAGTTAAATTGCCCGCAACCCGTACTGAAATAACCTATGCCTATGTTGCAAAGGATTCCAGCACACTTAATCTTTCAAATGGTTTTATTATCAAGGGAAAGTATGATATAGAAAGACTTAAAAAGGCTGTACAGAAACTGTATGAAAAGCACGATGTTCTCAGAATGACTGTTGAGGTAGGGGTTTCAAGCGTTTACTTTTTCAAACATGATGCTATTCTTGGTGAACTGGAAATAGTACCTTTGAAAGAAAAAGACCGTGAAAGCCGTTATGCAGAAGCAATGGAAGATGCAAACAAAAGAATCCGTGAAGATGTATTGTCCAGCGAAAAGGGATTATATCGTTTTTGGGCTTATGAACTTACAGATGATGAATTAATTTTTATCTATTTTGGACATCATATAGCAACAGATGCAATGTCTATGGGTATTATCAATGAACAGCTGGAACTGTATTATGAAAATCCTGACCGTACAGATATTCCTGAAAGTGCAAGCTTTGAGGAGTTTGTTCTTGAGAGAACAGCTTACTATCAGACAGATGAGTATAAGACCAATGCTGAATATTGGCAGAAATCAGCTTCATGCTGTGAACACCCAAGTTTTCCGCTTCTTGATGAAGAATGGAAAGATAAAAGAATTTCAATGGATATTGCAAGCCGTGTTTTATCTCTTGAAAAGCTCAATAAGATTGCAAGAGAAAACAGAACATCTAATTTCAACTCCATGTTACTTATACTGAGAATAGCTCTTATGTATATGACAGGCAAGGACAATCTCCCGATTTCCTATCTTTTCAACGGAAGAACAAATCAGAAATATTCGGGAACTGTCGGATTTTTGGCACAGATTGTTGATTTTTCCATTGATATTCCTGTTGAAACGACATGGAAAGAAGCTTCCAAAATGGTGAGAAAGTTTGTCAATGGCGGTGTTAAATATATCAGTGCATCGGACTGCATACCTCCTTCGGAATATGTTCTTTCCTATATGCCTATGAATAACACTAAAAAATATGATACATTTGCGGGTATGGAGCGTCAGCTATTTATAGTTAATCCGACGTCTAACTATGATTACAGACTTATTGGTTGCATTATGACAGAAATGGAAACGGAAAGCGGAAATATTCTGTATTATTATCCGATGATGAACATTAATATATATGGAGAGAAATTTACAATAGAACTTGGCAGTACTATTGAACGTTACATAGATTTGATTGCTGAAAATCCTGAAATTACCATACAGGAACTTTTAAGCCTTTCATAAATTGATACATAATTATCAGGAGGTTTTTATTATGAATAAGGAAAAAATTAGAATTGTATTTACTCAGCTCTGGCAGATGGCACTTGAAACAGACGATGAACCTGCCGAGGACGATGACTTTTTTGACTGTGGTGGAAATTCATACAAAGCATTTTTTATTATGACAAATTTGCCTGAAGAATACAAAGGTCTTTTGGAAATGGACGATTTCTATGACTATGAGACATTTAGCGGTATTCTCAACAGAATGGCAGAAAAGTCTGCACAGGTATAATGCTTAATTTATACGGAACTGTTATTGACAGAAATCTTTCTGATACGGAAATGCAAAAATTGCTGACGGTTATTACAGAAGAAAACCGTCAGCGTGTTTTGAAGTTTCGCAGAAAAGAGGATAAACTGCGTACACTTTTTGGAGAACTGCTTGTAAGATATGTTATTGCAGGCATTTCAGGCATGTCAATGGAAAAAATAATTATATGCCGTGATGAAATGCACAAACCGTATTTGCCTGAAATTCCTCTTTGTTTTAATATTTCACATTCCGGAGATTATGTATTTTGTGCAGTAAGCAGTCAGCGTGTGGGTGTTGATATAGAAGAAATAACAGAAGTTGATACTGAAACGGTTAGCCGTTTTTTTACAGAAGAAGAACAACTGTTTTTGAAGGGACAACCTGAAAATGAAAGAAAAAAAGCTTTCTTTTCACTTTGGACAGTAAAAGAAAGCTATGTGAAATTATTGGGAAAAGGAATGTATATTCCATTTGACAGTTTTTCGGTATCTTTAAAATCAGGTGAAATCACATCGGAAAGCCACGCCTACTTTAAGCAATATGAAATTTCAGGCTATGAGTGTGCAGTGTGTTCTGAAGAAAATGTTTTTCCCAAAACAATAAATATAATTTCGGCAAGTCAGCTTAAGTTAATATAAAAACATCAACTTTCAAGTTTCTGAAAAAGTGGTAAAATGGTAAATAATCACACGCTGGTACTCGTTGTTAAAAAGCAGTTTGCATAATTCTTGCCCGATAAGAATTGCTTGTTCGGGAGTGACCTCACTATACACAAACGACTGAATTATATGCTGACATTCTGTTCTTGCTTTTTCTCCACCGATGACGAGTCGAATGTCTGTAAACTCTGTTGCTCAGGTACTATAAGTAGAATCAACTGATTCAGAACTTGAAACTTATGTATCTGTTGAAAATAAGGTTTTGGGGATTTTTAAAGATAGATTTAAATATGAGTTTGATTTTGCAGATGATTAGCATTTTTTTTATATAAGATTTTGATAACCCACTGAGGAAAAAACCCTTGGTGGGTATTTTTTATTTAAAACAGAATATTTAGCATTTACATCTCCATTGGATAATAGAAAGTCTTTTAGAATGGAGGAAAATAAAATGACCGATTTGCAAAAAGAAAAAAATAACTACTCTGCGTGAGGCACAAATATGTATACTGCATAAAGAATATTCGATAGCTTGTGCAACAATGAATAGAAATCTATTCATTTAAATTTACAAAAAATTAACATATACCTTATTGACAAATGATACTATATGATGTATAATATTATTTAATACATAATATATAATACAATATAATAATTTATGAACAATAAAAGAATAAGGAGGTAAAAAGATGAAAAAGGTAAAAGATAAAGAACTTTTTATTTTTGCTGTATTAGTCTTAATATTTTTAAGTATTTTTAGCATAGTATATTATTTTACGAATAACGATATATTTTTAACAATTTTAATGATGACACCATTGGTTAGTGTTATCATCTCAAAATTAGTGAATAAAAAAAATTTTAAAGATTTGTACTTGAAACCTAATTTTAAAGGTAATAAAAAATGGTATTTATCTGCATATTTTTTAACACCAGTTATAGCCTATATAGGAGCATTAGTATATTTTTTAATTTTTGAAAATGATATCGATTTATTAGGTTCTGCTTATGCTATTGATTTGGAAGTTGCCAATCAAAATGAATATTTGTCTAATCTATTGGTACTTATTCCGGTAGCAATGTTGATAAATCCTATAATGGGTATTATTCAATGCTTTGGAGAAGAACTTGCATGGAGAGGATTTCTGCTGCCAAAACTAAATAAAAAGTTTCCAACGCAAATTGCTGTAATAATAAATGGTGTTATTTGGGGAGTGTGGCATAGTCCTATAATTGCTATGGGATATAATTATGGAACGAAGCACCCAGTATTAGGAATATTGGCAATGATAATTCTTTGTATAGTTATAGGTACAATTGCATCTTACTTGTTTTATAAAACAAAATCTGTCTGGTGTCCTGTATTATTTCTTGCTTCATTTAATAGCATTGATAGTTATAATCCATCAGCATTGTTTATGAGTAAAACTCCAAACGCATTTGTTGGTCCAGATTTAACTGGAATAATAGGTGGTATTGGTTTTATAATAACAGCTATTGTTTTATTTATTAAATTAAAAAAAGAAACTATTTAAACAAATTACAATTTTTCTTTAGATTTTTCGGCTTTTGCAATCTGCTTTTCAAGTTCTGGATTTTGCGTATCTTGAATGTTTGAATTAATCGAATCCAAGTTTTTTGAAAAATCGTAACTATTAAGCACAATCCAAACTTGACAAAAGCAAATAGGATTTGAAAGAAAAAGCAGATATTTTTTCGCTTACAGAAAAGATTTTTGGCGGGACTTACGTTCAAGAACTTGCCTACATTTAACGTCGAAAAAGAGAACTTAATCATATAAAAAATGCACAAACATCCTAAATATTCGTGTGAAATTTTTAATTTTATTTGCCCAAATCACTTGACTTTTACCCTAAAATATGTTATAATTAAGAAAGTGTCTGCAAGCGAAAAAGAGATGTATAAAATTGAACAACGCGAAAAAATGCTTAGAGATGAAGCTGGGGGAATGAATAAAGCAGGCAACAAATTTGAAGTTTGAGGGAGAATATATGAATAAGAAAAAAGAATGGATTAGTTTAATAGTAGGATTTTTTGGTGCTATGTTAGGTTTGTATGGTGTTGTAGCCTTTAATCAGTTTGTGTTAATATCGTTACCTTTAGGATTAAGAATGATAAGTATGATATTAATTTACTGGTTAATAGCATTGCTTCCCATAATTGTGATGTCTGTTAATAAAGATAAGTTGGTGAATTATGGTTTTGGCAAAGATAAAATGATATTTCAAATTATCGTAGGTGTCCTAATTGGAATAGCAATGTCATTTATACTAACATTAATACCACATCTGTTTGGATTTGGTGAATATGTTGATAGTGGCAAAAGGTATAGATACTTATGGCAATTTATTTATGAATTTTTTTATTGTATATTTGCAGTTGCTTTTGTTGAGGAATTTGTATTCCGAGGATTTGTTTATGCCAAAATTAAAAATATCAGTCAAAAGGATATGATAGCTATAATTGGTTCGTCTATTCTTTTTGGTTTATTCCATTTATTTGGTGGCAATATTATTCAAATGTTGATGACAGCATGTATAGGAGCATTTTTCTGCTTTTGCAGGTTAAAAGTCAAAAATTGCTCTACTTTATCATTGATAATAGGGCATGGAATATATGATGCTTTAATAACTGTTTGGTCATCTATTTTACTATAATAATAAAAATATAGTTCCCAGTTTTTCGCTCTGCACAGCAAAATAATACATATCAAGAGTCATTATGCAAGAAAAAAACCGATTTTATCTAAAAGAATATAAAAAAAGCGACCTTTAGCAGGTCGCTTTTTGTGTTAATTTGGAGTTGATTCGGTAACATCAGAATTATTTTCGTCATCAACCGAAAAAATAATTTCATAATCTTTCATTTCCTGCGAAAGAGTAAGAAAACCTTTAAGGGTTGTTTCGGCATTAGAAAGTACAGTTTGGTTAAACTCATCGTCTTTTGTAAGTTCATCTTCTTTTGCCTTTTTAAGTTCGGCAGTTTGCCCAGTAAATTTATCAAGGTCGGTTTCGTTAAACACTGCATTTTTTATATCATAAAACTTAAAACTATCCTGATTTATTTCATGAGATAAAATTTCGGGTTTTGGAAGTTTTATTTCTATTTTGTGGCTGTCTGCATCAACCGAACACTGGGATTTAGAAATGTCTACTCCAGCATTTATAACACCATCATAACTGTAAAGGGTTTCCTCGGTGGTAAAGGGCAATTTTTTTCCGAATACTTCTTTATGGTCTTCGTATCGCTCCACACTCTCATAATAATACTTGGTGGTGGTAAGTTCGCCTGCCTGCTCGATTGCTTTTAAAACCGTTGCAGAGGTAAGCACTTTATTTTTTGAAGCAGCCTCTCTTGCCTTTTTTTCTGCAGCCATTTTTCCTGCCAATACGCTTACAAATATTATAATAATTACTGCAAGAATAGCCGATACTATTATAAGTGGTTTTGCAAGCTTGTTTTGTGATTTCTTCATTTTTTTATCCTCCTAAATGAATTTTTTATTGTAATTACATTATATCACAAAGCTTTATAAAAATCAAGCGTTTTCGACAAATTTTATATTCCTTTTTTTTTTTTTTTTTTTT
>CANRLN010000011.1 GCA_947631445.1 uncultured Clostridia bacterium | reverse complement strand
CCATATAAAATTTCAGCAAAAAGGATAATAAGAACACTGATTCCTTATTTGATTTGGTCGGTTGCTTTTATATTGGCATATAGATATTATAAAAATCCATTGGAAGTAATAGAAAGGCTGGTAACCTTTAGAACCTGTGATATATATTATTATATAGCAGTATATTTGCAATTTGTTTTGCTTACTCCGCTTATTGCGAGATTGTTAAACTCAAAATATTCTGTAATTGGATTTTTTATTTCCCCCATAGCAATAATTGGAGAATATATACTTATTTTTATTGGTAAGCCTTTGCATTTTCCATGGAATGGTAATTTATTTTTTGTCTGGTTTACATATTATTATCTTGGATTATTTTTTGCAAACAAAGATTTTAAATTAAAATTAAAGTTTAAATTTGTAGCGTTGTTATATTGCATTTCAATTTTAATTCAATATTTTGAAGCTTTTGCTTGGAATTTATATGGAGATTTTAATATGGCATCAACACAAATTAAATTGTCTTCCATGTTTACATCGGTTATAGTTTGCATTATGTCTGTTTATTTTATAAATTTAGAAAATTTTAAATATGAAAATAGTAAAATATATAAAACATTAGTGAGTGTAGGAAATGCCTCCTTTGGAATATATTTATCTCATATACTTATGATGGGTATTTTATCTAAAATTCCTATTTATGGACAACTGTTTCCACCTTTTAGGTTTGCTTTAGTTTTTATTGTAACATATTTTTGTGTTGTTGTTGGAAATAAAATTTTGGGCAAAAACAGTAAATATTTTGGATTAAGTTAGTGGAGTTAAAATGAAAGATAGTTGTTTAGAAATTAAGTTGAAAAATGGTAGGATAGAAATTGTTGATTATTTGAAAGGCTTTTCTATTTTAACAATTGTTCTTATGCATTATATTCAAAGGATTAAATATTTACCAGCAATTGTTTTGAAAGGGGCTTCTGTTGGTGGCTCGGGTGTTCATATATTTTTCTTTTGTTCGGGTTTGGGGCTGTATTTAAGCTATTTGAATCATAAAACTAATTTTAAAGAATTTATAACAAAAAGATTTTCAAAAATATATTTTCCATATATTATTATAGTGCTAATATCTTTTTTGTGTCCATATATGTATTCTGGAGAAGATAGAGTATTAGCTCTATTAAGTCATATATTTTTGTTCAAAATGTTTGTTCCAAAATATGATACAAGCTTTGTGTATCCATTTTGGTTTATGTTAACTATAATTCAATTTTATTTTATTTTTATTCCACTTTGCAAAATAAATACTAAATTTAAAAAAAGAAAAAATTTCTTTGTGGCTATGTTAGCGGTCAGCGTTGTATGGTGGATTGTTTGCTATGCAACTAAAACAACAGAAGTTAGAGTTATAAGCAGTGCAATGTTTCAGTATTTGTGGGAATTTGCATTAGGTATGTGTGTTGCTGAAAGCTTAAAGCAGGGCAATAGTATTAATTTAAAATTAATTTATTTGTTTATTTTCTCAGTCGTTGGTTTAGGGCTTCAAGCGGTTATGATGATAAAACCTGAGCTTAAAGTATTTAATGATATTCCAGCTTTTTTGGGATATGGCTCTTTGGCGATTTTAATTTTTAACTTGGTTCCTATAAGAAAAATGTGTATGTGCATAAGTAAATTTTCTTATGAATTATATTTAGTACATACTCTGGTTATTGATACAATATTTTATTTTGTTAAAGCTAACAATACAATAACCAGTTTGATTTTAGTTTTAGTGGCATTTTTAATTTCTTTAGTGTTATCTTATTTTTATTCAATACTTATAAGAAATATATTTAGTAAATTCAAAAAATGATTTTTATTAAATTTGTAAACAAAATATTAGTAGATATAACAAATGTGTGATATTGAGGGCGAATAAATCGGTGAAATTGGCAAAAGATTTTTGGAGCAGGTTTGATTTTGAAAAAGGGAAAATAAAATGTAATCAAACGCATCTTTGCGAAGATATGTTACAGGTTGAATTTTCAAATAATATTTTGTTAGATGTTGGATATTATAACGGTATATTTAAAATCTATATTATAAAAGATTTTAATTGGGAAGAAACAATGGCACAATATATATGTAAAGATGAAAAAAGCTTGGAAAAGAACATGAATTTAGCTTTAAATATAATCAGAAATATTACTAAAAATTGTTTTTAATAATTTTAAGTTTTTCAGTTTTATGTGTTGTTGGAAATAAAATTTTGGGCAAAAACAGTAAATATTTAGGGTTATTTTAATTTAAAATAAAGGAAGTTTTTATTATGACTATTTTAGATTTATCATTTTTTTTAATAATTGCTATTTCTTGTGTTTTTGTTAAAGTTAGAGCAACTGATGAAAGCACCATTTTTGACAGAAATACAACCGCCACGTTGCGTGGTCTTGCAATGATTGGAATAATTATTCACCATATTCATAACAATGTTGGTTTAAATTCACCTTTTTTAGGTCAAGTTGGTTATTTGGCAACAGCACTATTCTTTTTTATTTCTGGATACGGAAATCAATTTTCTGTCAATAAACTCTCTCGTGAAGATAATAAAAGCCATTTTATGTGGTTTGTAAATAAATTTACTAAAATTTATTTACCGTTTATTGTAGTTTATATAATTTCCTATATATATATATATATATAAGGGCATGTAATTTAAGCAATGACCAACTTGCATTAACAGGGACAGATGTAATAAAAGGGTTATTAATCCTTACGCTACCATATACTGTGAATTGGTTTCCCAAAATAATAGTTTTGTGCTTTTTCTTTCATTGGCTTGTTTGGAAATTAATCAAGGATAGAAGAAAACAATCTTATGCAATTACTTTAATTATAATGATTTTGATGTTAACTCTTATTACATTACATTTTCCATCCTACTGGATAAATTCAGTTTTATGTTATGCTGTTGGAATATTAATTAATGAACATAGAAGTAGTTTAAATTTTATTTTTAAAAAATTAAGTATAGGTTTATTGTTCTTAGGTTTTGTTATATGTTATGTGGCTACTCGTATAATTTATTATCCTATTAGTATTATTACTGCTGTTTTCTTTTGTTTGTTGTGTTATTCGCTTACATACTATTTTACCTTCAAAACTAAATTTATAGCTTGGATTGGTAATAATAGTTTTGAATTTTATTTGTTTCATATTTTTTTATATAATGTTTTTAAGTTTACAATGTCTTATGGAAAAGTTTGTTATATGTTGGCGGTATTAATTTCAAGCATTATTTGTGTTTATATTTATGTTTCTATAAGAGATATTTTAAGAAAGAAAAATATATTTAAGAAATCAAATTAAATTTTATAATAAGCAAAAACCACAGCAAAATATTTTGTTGTGGTTTTGTTTATATTATTGTTTGCTCTCACGCTTTTTCCAACTGATAAATCCGTAAATATCGTTAAAAAAGAAGATTGCAAAATTAACTATTATTGGGATATATGTAGCGTCTTTAAGTGCAGCCAAACTCCATAGTACTATTAAAACTATATCATTTGCCGCATATCCAAGGGCATAATAGGACGAACGCATCATGGTGAGCGAAGCGGCAAGGAAACTTGTGGAAACCGAAATTGTACTAAATATAATATTTGGAGTGTGAAAAGCCTTTAATATAAAATAAAAAATTATTGTTACTGCTACACATAAAAACAAGATGATAGTTATATGTTTTGGTTTTAGTTTTTGTATTGCAACTTCACCTTTTCCCTTTTCTGACGGGTTTTTTATCCAAGTGATTGTTGACCAAACCGCCATTGGCAGGGTCATTCCAAGATAGGTTATCATTTCTCCCCAATATTGAAAACGCCATGAAATAATGCCGTACAGAATACTGAATATAATCATCAAGATTTGTGCCAGCACATTTCCTTTTGCCGCAAAAACCAAAGCGGTTACACCAACTATTGTTGCTGCAAGGGATAGCAGGTCTATGCTTCCAAATGCAACATTGGAAATTATAACGATTGCAAGCGATACAATCAAAAGAAACCAATCCTTTTTGGACAAACATTTTATGGGATTATTCATTTTTTAAAAACTCCATGATTATTTTATATTTTTAGTTTGCGGGATAAAATTTTTCAAATACTTCCTTTGCAATATCGCAGGATTCTTTAGCGTCCTTTGCATAATAATCCGCACCAATCTGCTCAGCATATTCGGGAGTGAGTACTGCTCCGCCTACCATAATTTTGCAATCAACATTGTTTTTGTGCAAAAGTTGTATGGTTTTTTCCATGCTTACGAGGGTTGTTGTCATTAGTGCTGAAAGACCGACCAAATGCACATTGTTTTCAATCGCACAATCCACAACCGATTGATAGTCAACATCTTTTCCCAAATCAATAACATCATAACCGTAATTTTCAAGCAGAACTTTTACAATGTTTTTTCCTATATCGTGAATATCGCCTTTGACGGTTGCCACTATTATTTTGCCTTTGGAAACAGATTTTTCTCCTGTTTTTGCAAAATGATTTTTGATAACCTCGAAACAACCTTGTGCAACTCCAGCCGTTAAAATAAGCTGAGGGAGAAATATTTTTCCCGACTCAAATTCTGCTCCGCATTTGTCAAGAGCAGGAATTAAAATATTATTTATTATATTCATAGGCTCTGTTGTTTCAAGCAGTTGTTCGGTGAGTTTTGCTCCCTCTGCTTTAAGTCCGTTTTCAAGGGCATAGGCAAGGTCAATATTCTCGCTTTTTTCGGCGGGATTTTCAGATTTTTTGTTTCCATAGGCATTAACATACTCAATGGAATTTTTGTCATGCCCTACAAGAACATTATACGCTCTTACCGAACCTGTCATATCCGCAACATTTGGATTTATAATAGGCAGGTCAAGACCGTTTGCAAGAGCCATTGTTAGAAAATTATGGGTTACTATTACTCTTTCGGGAAGTCCGAAACTTATGTTAGAAACTCCTAAAACGGTTTTAAGTCCCAGTTCAGTTTTAACCTTGTGTATAGCTTTTAGCGTTTCAATGGCAGCGTCCTGTTCGGCTGAAACGGTAAGGCAAAGGCAATCTATAAATATATTTTCTTTTTTAATTCCAATTGATGTGGCACGGTCAAGAATTTTCTTTGCAATTTCAAATCTTCCCTCGGCAGTTTTGGGTATTCCGTTTTCGTCAAGACAAAGTCCAACAACCGCCGCACCATATTTCTTTACAAGTGGTAAAACAGCCTGCAATGATTTTTCTTCACCGTTTACCGAATTGACAATTGGTTTTCCGTTGTACACTCTTAATGCCTGCTCCAAAACAGCGGGTATTGTTGAATCCAATTGCAACGGTACATCAACCACCCCTTGCAATGCTTTTACAGCACGGCACATCATATCCCCCTCATCAATTCCAGGAAGTCCAACATTTACATCAAGAATATCCGCTCCACCGTGGATTTGTTCTATTGCTTGATTTAAAATATAATCAATATCGTTTGCAAGAAGTGCCTCTTTAAAACGCTTTTTGCCGGTTGGATTAATTCGTTCGCCTATAATTCGTGGACGATTTATTACAACAGTTTTGGAGGCACTGCAACAAGCAGACGGAATAATATTATTAAGTGGTTGATATTTTTCACCCTTAAGCATTGCGTTTGTTTCTTTTATAAATTCGGGAGTAGTTCCACAACAACCGCCGAAAATTTTAACACCAAGTGGAATTGTTTTTTGCATAAGTTTTGCAAATTCTTTTGGAGTAACGTTATATTCGTTGGTTACTGGGTCGGGAAGTCCTGCATTTGGTTTTAAAACTATGGGAAGATTTGTCCATTTGGAAAGCTTTTCAACAATCGGATAAAGCTCCGCAGGTCCAAGCGAACAGTTAAGACCAATTGCATCAACCCCAAGTCCTTCAAGGGTAAGAGCCATTGAATCCACTCCGCAACCTGTAAATGTACGCATATTTTCTTCAAAGGTCATTGTGCAGATAATCGGCTTGTTGGAATTCTCCTTTGCCGCAAGCACTGCCGATTTAAGTTCATATAAATCGGTCATGGTTTCAAAAACTATCACATCAGCCTCAGAACCTGCAATTATTTGCTCTTTATAAATATCATAAGCCTGCTCAAAAGTAAGCGTTCCGGTTGGTTCTAAAAGCTGCCCTATTGGTCCTATGTCAAGGGCAACAAGTGTATCTGTTCCCTCACAAGCTTTTTTGGCATTTTCAATTCCTGCTTTAATAAGCTGATTTACAGTGTAATCACAATGTTCAAGCTTATATCTGTTTGCTCCAAAAGTATTGGCATAGATAATATCCGCTCCTGCTTCTATATATTCTTTGTGTATTTGAACAAGCATTTCAGGATTTTCTATATTTAAAACTTCGGGGGTTTCTCCCATTTTAAGTCCTCTCGCCTGCAACATTGTTCCCATTGCACCATCAAGGCTTACAAATTCCTTTTGCATGAGTTTTTCAAATTTAGCTTTAAAATCCACAGTGTGTACCTCTCTTTCTGAAATTACATATTTCACGCATATTGCAACAACCGCAACCCCTTTTTCCCTTTGCTATTTCGTTTTTGGAAACTCCCATAACCGCTGTTACAGATTTTCGGGGAATTAAAATAAGACTGTCGGTTATATTAAGTCCTATTCGTCTTTGGGCGTCCAACACGGTTAAAAAATCCTTTTGTATTTCAAGAGGGAAATCTCCATATCCTGCCGAAAATCTCCATGTGTAGTTATAATCGCCAATAGCCTTTTGTATTTCAGCCTCGGCAATATTGCAAACCTGTTCAATGGCTGATGATGCAAGGCAATCGGCAACCACAGCTTTTTCCATTCCACTTGCTTCATACTGTCTTATAACCCTGTCCGCCCCCGATGAAAGGGTGGCACACATAAGAACGCATTTTTCACAGCCCTGCAAATGCTCGGCAATATCCCTGCCCTTGAAAACAAGTGGGGTGTTTTCTACAATTATTCCCTCTTGTGAGGGGGTTATATCAAAAATTTTGTAAATATATTTTGGAGAGATATTTTCAAGTAGTTTTTGTTCACACTCATCGGCAATGCTTATAATACTTTGCGGAATTTCTCCGCCCTTATGCCCCATATATCGGAAAGCCTCATCACGGTTTATATTATTTAAATTTACCTGCAAAGTTTTCATCTCCTATTTTTATTTATTTAAATTTTTATCAATTTTTCTAAGCAGTTTGGCAAGTGGAAAAACCAATGCTCCTGCCACCAAATTTCCCACAGCATGAACGCAGTCATAGGGAAACCCTACCGCAATCCATACAAGCATTTGTTTAAAGCTTAAATGAAAAAGAATTGCTTGCATTGGTGCATAAAGCGTACCAAACGCAAGACCATGCAACGAACAAATTATAGGGTATACTATCCTGCATATTTTATCCGGCATATTTTTGGGAAGTAGCATTGTAATTCCCCACAAAATCGTCCATATATACAAATAGGGTATCCACCACAAAGCGAACCCCGAAAACATACCATTCAACAATATATACACATAAAGCGGAACAAGACCTTTTACCCTGTAAACCAGAGCAAAGGTCATTGTAAACATTCCCAGCAGGTGAATATTGGGCAGAACCTCCATTATAACTTTGGAGGCATACATTACACCGCCAAGCATTCCGAAAATGGTTATTTCATAAATGCTAAGTCCGCTTTTTTTAACAGTTTTTTTACCCCTTTGTATAGGTGAGTTCATAATGTTCGCCGTCAGCAATAGCGGTTGTGTCTGCACCTGTTGGGGTCATTTCGCCGTCTTTGGAGATTGCCCAATAAGCACCGTCCTTATCATAATCGGCTCTTATTCCGTTTACAACCTTAATATAAAGTCCGTATTCGCTTTGGTCGCCCTCTACAAGTTCATTTTCGGTAAGTGCCTTGCCGAGGTTTTCGGCGTCTGTATGGATAGTAATTGTAATATCCTTGTCGCCTGCCTTAACAGCTACTTCAACGGCTTTTTCGCCCTCTCCAACTTCGACATCCTCTGTATATTTAGCGTTTTCCCAAAGGGCTGAAACATCATCACTTGTAGTAGTATCATCAGCAACCGTTGTTTCAGAATCTTGAGTATCAGTAACAACACTTTCGGTTACAGCAGAAGAACTTTCGGTTACAGAAGAATTATCATTGGTTTTGTTACAGCCTGCACCCAAAATTGACAATGCACAAATGGTCATTGCCAAAAAGATTTTTAAAGTTTTCATTTTCGTTTTCCTCACTTTTATATATTATCTGTTGTAAAACAACAAATATATTATAGCACATAACACTGAAAAAGTCAAGGTTCTGTTTGCAAATAAACTATTAATAAAAATCATAAAAATCACTTTTTAAATAATTTTTTACAATCTCAATTTTGCATTTTTGAAAATGTTGAAATTGCATAAATACCGACGGGAATTTTGTGGAAATATACAAAAATTAATGGATAAATGTATATATATCCATTTACATTTGACCGGAATTTTATTTTATGGTATAATATATTTAATAATACATAAAGGAGATTTTTTATGAAAATATTTCATCTTTCGGATTTGCATTTGGGCAAGCGAGTTTGCGAACGCTCGCTTATTTCCGACCAAAAGGATATTCTAAATCAGATTTTAGATAAAATTAAAAGCGAAAACCCAGACGCTGTTATTATTGCTGGTGATGTTTATGACCGTTCTGTTCCTTCGGAAGATGCGGTTGTGCTGTTTGATGATTTTCTTTTTAAGCTTGCGGGGATTGGAACAAAGGTGCTTATTATAAGCGGAAATCACGATTCGGCGGAACGTCTTAGGTTTGGAAATAGAATTATAAAAAATTCGGGGATTTATATTTCTTCGGAATTTAACAAGGCAAATTATCAAAATATTATAAAGCCGATTGTTCTTGAGGATAGTTTTGGAGAAGTAAATTTTTATCTGCTTCCGTTTGTTACCCCTGCTAATGTCAGAATAGCAGTTGAGGATACTGAAATTAAAGGATATACGCAAGCGATAAAAAGAATTGTTTCGGATATGGCGGTGGATACAACTCAAAGAAATATTTTAGTTGCTCACCAATTTATAACCAACTCGCAAACCTGCGATTCCGAAAGCTTTTCGGTTGGTGGAACGGATAATGTTGACGCTGAAATTTTTAAGCCGTTTGACTATGTGGCTCTTGGGCATCTTCATGGAAAACAAGCTGTTGGCAGAAATGGCAATATAAGATATTGCGGAACGCCTCTTAAATACTCTTTTTCTGAAGTAAACCACCAAAAGAGTATAACCGTTTTTGAAATTAGCGAAAAGGAAAATATTAATATTTCTGAAATTCCTCTTGACAAGCCTTTGCGAGATTGGCGTTTTATAAAGGGAAGTCTTGAGCAGGTTTTGCAACAAAAGCCAACAGAAGATTATATTAAAATAGAACTTACCGACAGTTTTGGGGAAATTAATGTTATGAACAAACTTCGTGAGATTTTCCCAAACATTATGCAACTTTCTTACTCTAACCAGCAAGCCTATAAAAGCCGTGATTTTGCTATTGGAGAGGATATAAAAAATATTTCGGGAGCGGAACTTTTTGAAAGATTTTTTAAATTTAGAACCGACGGTCAGCCCACCGAATTTCAAAAAAATATTGTGCAGGAAATTTTTAAAGAAATAGAGGAGGAAAGTTAAATGCGACCGATTAAATTAACCCTTACTGCTTTTGGAGCGTATGCAAAAAAGACTGAGATTGATTTTGAAAAACTGGGCAAAGAGGGGATTTATCTTGTGACGGGAGATACTGGAGCAGGAAAGACTACAATTTTTGATGGCATAATTTTTGCTTTATACGGCGAATTTTCGGGGCAGAACCGCAGTGTGCAGATGGCACGTTCCGCATATGCGGACGAAAAGGACAAAACTTCGGTGGAGCTTGTTTTTGAATGTTCGGGCAAACGTTATACTATAATTAGAAAACTTAATATAGACAAAGACTTGAAGGTAACCCAAAAGGTTCAATTGGAATTTGACCATAAGGTTGTAAGCAAAAAATCCGATGCAGACAGGAAAATTGAAAATATTGTCGGGGTGAACAAAGACCAGTTTAGACAAATAATAATGCTTGCACAGGGCGATTTTCAAAAGATGTTGTTTGCAAAATCTACCGACCGTCAGGAGATATTACGAAAAATTCTTGACACAGGCAGTTATAATCTTTTTCAGGAAAAACTTAAGGAAAGATTTGGAGAGGAAAAAAAGAAATACGAGGCAAAGCAAAGTGAATTGCTTGCAACGATTAGTAATAGTAATCTTGAGGGAGAGCCAATAAATCAGAACATTCAAGCAACACCCGATGAGGTTGAAAAGTTTTGCAGGTTGCTTGGTCAAATTAACAAAAATGATGAAACAGAGCTAAACAAAATAAAATTCCATTATGACCAAAAACAAAATGAATATCAAAAAATTGTTGATGAAATTAATAGTATTGAAAAAAACAATAATCTTTATACACAAATTGAAACGCTGAAAAATAGCTTTGGAGAAAAAAGCCTTGAAAACAAGCAGAATGAGCAAAAGAGTCAAGAGGTAAACGAAAAAAATCAACCACAAATTGAAAAGGCTTTGCAGGAAGTTTATGTTTTAAAACAAAGTCTTGAAGAATATCAAAAGCTGGATAGCACCTTTGAGGAAATTAAGAAACTTACTAAATATAGTGCTGATATGAAAGCAAGTTTTGAAAGAGGTAAGAAAATACTTGAAGATGCACAATGCGAACTTAATGCGTTGACCGAAAGGCAACAGGCTTGTTCGTCTTTGGAAAATGAAAGTTTAGAGGCTGAGCGGGAAAAAATTAATAGCAGGCAAAAAATGCTTGTTTCGGCGGAGCAGGATTACTTAAAATATCAAAGCAAGAAAGCAGAACTTTTAAAATATCAATCGGAATATAAAAAATCAACACAAGAAGCAACTCATCAGGAAAATTATTCAAGAATTTTAAGACAACAATATGACAACCAGCGTGCGGGGATTATGGCGGAAAAGCTTGTTGAGGGCGAACCTTGCCCCGTGTGTGGTTCGACACATCACCCGAAAAAAGCTGTGAAAATTGGTGAAACAATTGATAAAAATATGGTTGAGCAGGCTGAACAACGTGCGGAAAAAATGCGTAAAAATGCAAACCAACTTTGCAGTAAATGCGAGGGGCTTAAGGCAACCTGCATGGAGATAGGGGGCAATATTAAAAAGTATCTAAACGATTTGGAAATTGAAATTGGCGATTTGCAAGCAGAAAGCCAAAGGGTTAAATCTGCTATTGATATATTGGATAAAAAAATTAAAAAGGAAAACCAAAGAAAAGCAGAACTTGAAAATTTAGAACAACAAATTCCCCAAAAGCAGGAGCAAATAGAGGATATTAACTCCAAACTTGCAAATCTTAGTATGGATATAGGCGTTTATAATACAAAAATAAAAGAAAAATCTCAGAATGTTCAAAATCTTAAAAATCGTCTTAAATTTGCAGGCAGACAGGAAGCTGAAAAAGAGATTGAAAAAATTGAGAGCTACTCAAAAAAGCTTAAGCAAGAAATTGATTATTATCAAGATATTTATGATAAATCCAAAGAAAATTTACTTGCTATGCAAACCCAAATGGATACTCTACATAAACAACTTCCAAAGGATTACAAGCCAACCGATATATTAGCTGAAAAATACAATCAACAGGATAATTTTAAAGCGGAAATAGAACGCATAAATTCGGATATTTTAGTTATCAACACAAGACTTGCAAACAACAAGAAGATTTTTGAAAAGCTTTCGGCAGAACTTGAAAATCTCAAAAATCTTGAATTTGCTTGTAATCAGATAGGGGCTTTAAATGGCGTTGCAAATGGAACAGGTATAAATGGAAAAATGAAATTTGAGGCTTTTGTGCAGGTGGAATTTTTTAAAGAAATTCTTCAAAAGGCTAATGCACAATTAAATATTATGTCGGGAGGACGATTTGAATTTATACGAAAGGACATTCCGACCGATAATCGCACCGACCACACACTTGACATTGATATTCTTGATTATTACAACGGAAAAAGCCGTGATGTAAAGTCACTTTCGGGCGGAGAATCCTTTATTGCATCGCTTTCGCTTGCTCTTGGACTTTCACAGAGCGTTCAGGAAAATGCAGGGGGTATTCAGATTGAAACCATGTTTGTGGACGAGGGTTTTGGAACTTTGGACGACAATTCCCTTAATCAGGCAATGAATGCTTTAAATCATCTTAGCCAAGGTAATCGTCTTATTGGAATTATATCCCATGTCGACCTGCTCAAGAAAAATATATCCAAGCAGATTGTAGTTAAAAAGAATGGTGCAAACGGCAGCAAAGCGGAGATTGTTGTTTAAATTATGGGAAATTTTTTGGATTGCACATATATTCATATATCATCAAAACACATAATTGTAAAAAAATATTTTGTGCAAAACTCACAATATCTTCTACAAATTTAGGAGAGGTTACAGTATGCTAATTGGTTATGTTTCACAAAGTTTTGCAAAACCACTTGAATTTTTCTGCAATTTGTGTTATTATTAATACAGAACAAAATTTGTTCTTACATTAATATCTAATTCTATTGATATGGAGGTTTTTTATTATGGCTTACAAAATTTCTGACGAATGCGTTGCTTGCGGTGCTTGTGCTGCTGAATGTCCAGTAGGTGCTATTTCCGAAGGCGACGGAAAATATGAAATCAATGCAGACGTTTGCGTTGAATGTGGTGCTTGTGCAGGTGTTTGTCCTGTTGGTGCTCCTTCAGCTGAATAATATTAAGTTTAGTTGTAAATAAAAAGCACTTCCGATTTTTAAAATCGGAAGTGTTTTTGTTATATTCCCATCATTCTTAAAGCATCAGATGTGCCAAAACATATTGTTGCGTTGTTGTCGAAAGCGTCGCTTGTTATTGAAAGATTGTGATTTCCAAGATAAGAAGCAAGTCCAGCCGACATTTCCTCCATTTCGATACAACGTTGTCCCGAAAGGCTTTTACAGTTTAGCATAACCAACCCTTCAACCGTTTCTGTGTCTACAACCTTGATTGGCATATTGTTTACTTTAAAAAAATTTATAATCCTTGATACGGTAAAATGTACAGCATTTTTACGCCCTATTTCATTATCCGAAAGTGGTGGATAGATGTTTGCGGTGGCGGATAGGATTGGCAGGCTTTCCGAATTTTTATTGTCTGCGTTTTTCATCATTTCATACATTCCATCTCTGTCGATAAGCACGGGAGCGACAGGAGCTACCTTTTGACCTATTGCACGGGTTACCGTCTGGGCAACATTGCCCCAAATTGTTGTTGTAGAAATCTGGGTGGAGATATTGTTTATCGTTTGGCTGGCGGTGTTTTGCAGATTTAGTGGTTGACCAACAAAATAATGATTTGAAATAATTATCTGTCTATGACAACCCAAAGATTTAGAAACGTTTAGTAATTTATTTATAAGCGGTGAAATATCAGTGGTAAAATTAACACAACAAACAGCATAGTTTTTGCCACCGCTTTGCACTACCATATCGACATCTTGAGCGTTGAATCGTCCTCCGCTTTTTATTTTAAACTGATATTTTGCAAGCAGTCTTCCGCAAAAATCCACAAAATCTGTTCTGGAGAGAGCATCCGCATTTTCAAAGCATAGTCGTTTTGCTTCTTTCATTGCGGAAAATTTATCGAATATATTCATATTGTTATTCTCCTGTCAAATACAAAAATTATATAATTATTTATTTTGATTTATAAGTATTCGCATTGCCTCCACGGCTGTTTTTATTGCTTTTGAAGAATCATAGGTTATATTATCCTCAAGACCGGCATTAGAACGTTCTACATTCCAAAGAGCGGTTATAACCGCACTACACTTTACCTTTCTTGCAATTCCCACCGAAAATATAGCGGCACATTCCATCTCGCTTGTAAGGCAACCTGCTTTTAAATATGCGTTCCAGCGGTTTTTTATGTCATAGCTCATTGGAGAATTTTCCGGTTCGACCTCGCCGTAAAAGCTGTCTTTACTATGCACCACACCTATATGGTATTTGTCCCCGATTTTATCCGAACAAAGTTTTTCCGCCGACATTTTAAGAGCCTGCACAACCTCAAAATCAGCAACAGCAGGATATTCGGCAGGGAGATATTCATGGCTTGTTCCTTCGCCCCTTATAGCAGCAGAAGCAATAACCAAATCTCCTCCGCTAACCGACAAATCCATTCCGCCCGATGTGCCGACACGGATAAAATATTTTGCACCGCATTTAACAAGTTCTTCAACCGCTATTGCGGCGGACGCTCCGCCTATTCCAGTTGAACAAGCGGTAATTTTAACACCGTCAAGCATACCTGTATATACGTTGTATTCACGGTTGTGTGCAACCTGCTTTGGGTTTTCAAAATTTTCCGCTATAACAGGTATACGGGCAGGGTCGCCTGCTAAAATAACATATTCTCCGACATCTTCGGGGAGGGTTTGAATGTGAAATTGTCTTTCTCCGTCCATAATACTTGCCATAAAAAATCATCTCTTTTCTATATTTAATATATTTTTGGGTATTTCCCCGCCTATGGCGTGGAAACGTCAGAATTTTTAGTTTTTATCTATTTTCATGGAAATATCAAAAGCCTTAACCGAGTGGGTCAATGCACCAAGGGAGATAATATCAACCCCAGTTTGTGCAATTTCTTTTATGTTTTCAAGTGTGACATTGCCCGATGCTTCAAGCTTTGCCTTTCCTGCTGTTATTTCAACTGCTTTTGTCATTTGCTGGCAATCCATATTATCCAGCATGATTATTTCAACTCCCAAATCCAAAGCCTTTTGCAATTCTTCAAGGTTTGCAACCTCAACTTCAATTTTCACCGTGTGACCCATTTTACTTCTAAGCACTTCAACCGCCTTTTCCATTGAACCGTAAGCGTCAAGGTGGGTGTCTTTAAGCATGGCACAGTCTGAAAGATTATAGCGGTGATTTTTTCCTCCGCCAACAGTAACAGAATATTTTTGCAATGCTCTAAGTCCGGGGAGGGTTTTTCTTGTGTCGGCAATAGATGCTTTTGTTCCTGCTACAGCGTCAACACAAGCTCTTGTTGCAGTTGCAATTCCCGACATATGTTGAATAAGATTAAGGGCGGTTCTTTCGCCTTTAAGAAGTGCCTTTGCACTGCCGGTAAACTTTGCAATAATATCCCCTTTGGAAACCTTTTCGCCGTCTTTAATTAAAATTTCATATTCGAAATTTTTATCAAGAAGCTGAAAAACACGCATTGCAACTTCAGTTCCGCACACAACGCCATCTGCCTTTGCTACATATTTAGCAGTAGTAACCATATCATCAGGAATAAGATAATCGGTTGTAACATCAATATAGTTTATATCTTCCATAAGAGCTTTTTTAATAATATCGTCAATTTCAAACTGCATAATCATAATTTTATTTCTCCTTTTTGTTTAAAACTAAATCTTCATAAGCCTGTGTAAGTATAATAAATGCACATTCGGTTATGGAATAAGCTTCGATATAGTCACGGTCGATTTTGTATTTTGTCTGTCTAAGATGATTTAAAATTTCTTCAACCTGATTTCTTGCGTTTTGCAGCTGTTCAAGGTTTGGAATTACAAAATAGGTTGACTGCATTATTCGTCTTACCTCGGTTCTTATTCCCTTTTCAATTGTAGGATAACATGAACAATCCTCAAATTGTGCTGTTTCAAAGTTTTTAGGTGCATTTGCAACTTTAGAATTTATATCGCAAGCGGCGTGTCTTGAGAAAACAAGTGCCTCCAGCAGAGAATTGCTCGCAAGGCGGTTGTTGCCGTGAACTCCCGTGCAGGAACATTCTCCGCAGGCATAAAGATTTTCAATTGCGGTTCTTGATTCCGTATCCACTTCAATTCCGCCCATTAAATAATGTTGGCAGGGGTATATTGGAACAGGTTCTTTGGTAAGGTCATAGCCTGCCTTGAGCAAATTTTGATAAATCATTGGAAAACGTTCTTTTATAAATTTGCTGTCCTTATGGGAAATATCAATATAAAACTGGTTGCTGCCTGTTTTTCCTGCCTCATAAATAATGCTGTGTGAAACAACATCACGGGGAGCAAGTTCCAAACGGTCATCATAATCCTGCATAAACCTTTGCATATGGCAGTTTTTAAGATATGCACCCTCGCCCCTCACTGCTTCGGAAATTAAAAAACATTGGCGTTTATGCTTGTCATTAAATGCGGTTGGGTGAAACTGTATGTAGTGAAGATTTTTTATATTTGCTCCAAGGCGGTGGGCAAAGGCTATTCCGTCACCAGTGGCAATTGCAGAATTGGTGGTAAATTCGTAAATTCTTCCGATACCACCCGTTGCAAGTATCGCATAATGACAGTTTGCGGTTATAAATTTTTCGTCCTTAAGAATATTTGCCGAAAAGCCAGTAGAAGTCTTTTTTATATCACAAAGTAAAGCATTCTCGATAACGGTTACATTGGAAAGAGTGTTTACATACTTTGCAAGGGTGGTTAGAATCTCTCTGCCGGTTGAATCCTTATGGTGGAATATACGATGTTTTCCATGACCGCCTTCAAGGGTTCTGTGGTAATCTCCGTCAGAAGTTTTGTCAAAATCTACACCAAGTTCAATAATTCTTTGAATGTCTGTATGTGCTTGATTTACCAAAATATCTGTAGTTTCGGGATTGTTTTTAAATCCGCCCGCCACAAAAGTATCATGCTTGTGAAATTCTGGGTCATCATCGGGATTGTTATAAACCCCTGCAATTCCACCCTGAGCAAGGCAGGAGTTGCAAAGCAGTTGTTCTTTTTTGCATATTACAAGTATTTTTAGGTTGGAATTTAGGTTAATTGCTGCATAAAGACCCGCTATTCCCGAACCTGCAATTATTACATCATAATTTTTCATTTGTGTGAATATGCCGTAGGTGGCATTTCTCCTTTCAAAATTACTGAGGACAACAATAAAAATTGCTGCATACATTATTAAATATATTATATCATATAATTATGAATTTTTCCACCCGTTTTTTTAATTTTCGGTAATTTATATAATTTTTACTATATACTATAGTGCATTTTATACAGTTGTTAAACATACAAAAAATTCCTCCCACAGATTGTGGGAGGAAAAATTATTATTTAGTATGCCCAGCCCATCCAAACAGGGTGGTTTCCCCATTTTTCAATCCATTCATCTGGAAAATAAATATCTGAATCGGGTTTCATAACATAGGATTTTTTGATGGCTTCAACATCGTCTTTGTCGGTTAACTTTTTCGCCATTATAACCCAACGCAAATCCTTTGCTTCATTTGTACAGGTGGAAAGGGTTAAATACTGGTCGTTTTCGGTAAGTTCAATGTCGCTGTCATACCAGTTACGCTTTTGAATTTCATTTATCCACTCGCTAAACTGACACTCGGTGTCATCAAAATTAAGATAATTGTTATATTGAAATAAATTTCCGTTGTCCTGTTCATGATAAACGGTAGAAACAAAAGCACCAAAGATAATATATTTCTGATTGTGTTCATATATTGTATTAAATTCAACAATGGGGTATTTACGCAGAAAATCCGCACCCGATTTATATTCGGTAAGGTGGGTGAATTTTATGCCCAAATTTCGCACGTTATGACCATATATTACCATATTTTGAGGCTGTTTTTCATCATCGATAACGGCGTGACAATCAGCATAAATGCTTCCAGAATAAAAATATTCTTTATCAAAATTAAGTCTTAAATATTCGTTGTTATCATAGCCTTGAACAACCGGTTCATCAACATAAAGCGAGCCGGTATCATCGGCAAAATTCGGAATTGTTATCCAACCAACCAAATCTTCATTCTTTTTAAGGAGAGGTTTTGCCCATTCTTGAAGTATACGCTGGTCGGAATTGGTTTCTTCGGTTTTAGGTTTGGCTGGTGTAGAGGGCGGAGCATATTGACGAATATCCTCAAGATTTTGTTTTTCTTCCTTTGCTGTTTTTATATTGGAAGAAAGCTCACCCGACAGAAAAACAAACACACCGATTGATGCAAGAAACATAATTTTCCGCACCCCTTCAGAGATTCCACAACCTTTGTGGGGAAAAAAATACTTTAGAATTTTAATAAAGATATTGTCTTTTTTGCGTTTTAAAGTTTTTTTCGCATTTTGCACGTTGTTTCCTTCTTTCGTTTTTTATATTTATCTATAAAAATAATTATATCATAAAACGGTTGTTAAGTCAATAGTATTCAAAAAAAATTGCGAAAAATAGTGTAAAAGTTTTTAGATATAGTTTTTAGTTTTCACGCAGTCTTGCTTTCATTCCGTCTATGATAATTCCCTTTGCCCAAACTGCACGTTGTTTGTCGAGTGGGGGAGTGTCCTTAAGAGGATAATCGATGCCGAGATTTTCATATTTTACCTTGCCCATATCGTGATAGGGAAGAACATCAAGAGCTTTAATTGTTTTCAACTGTGCGATAAAATAGCCAAGTTTAAAAAGATATTTTTCGTTGTCGGTAATTCCTGGCACAACAACGTGTCGTATCCATATGGTTATTCCATTGTCCGAAAGATATTTTGCAAAGGCAAGTATATTAGTATTTTCCTGCGAAGTCAGTTTTTTATGCTCCTCATTGTCAATATGTTTGATGTCAAGCATTACCAAATCGGTATATTTTATAAGTTCATCGAATTTTTCGGTGTGGTCGGGTGTAAAAGTAATTCCGGACGAATCAAGGCAGGTGTGAATATTTTTTTTCTTTGCTTGCTTGAAAAGTTCGGTTACAAAATCAATCTGCATTAGTGGTTCGCCACCCGTTACGGTTATTCCGCCGTTCTGCAAAAATTCTTTATAAGAATCATACTCCTCAAGTATGCTTTCAACCGAGCGGACAGTACCTTTGTTTGGTTGCCAAGTGTCGGGGTTGTGACAATAAAGGCAACGCATGGGACAGCCCTGCATAAATACTACAAATCTTACTCCTGGTCCGTCAACCGTGCCACAACTTTCTGTTGAATGAATATAACCGTTCATAAATAAATCCCTCCAAAATAGCAAAATAACGAGCGGACAAAACCGAAATTTTGCCCACTCGCAGGTTTGCATGATTTAAAAATTAGATGCTTCCGTGGAAAGTTCTGGAAATAACGTCGTCCTGTTGTTCTTTAGTAAGCTTAACGAAGTTTACAGCGTATCCAGAAACTCTGATTGTGAGCTGAGGATACTTTTCGGGGTGTGCCTGAGCGTCAAGAAGTGTTTCTCTTGTGAAAACATTGACGTTGAGGTGGTGACCACCCTTCTGAACATAACCGTCCAAGAGTTCAACCAAGTTATCAACCTGTGCTTCATTTACATTTGTTGCCATAGTAAAAATCCCCTTTCAAAATTAAAATTCATCATCATCTTCGCATCTTTCGTTGGGAACACAACAAGCCATATTGCCCGTTCCACAATCGGAAGATTTGAAAGTATCAACCTTAATGTCATTAGATTCGTTAACGTCTATATTAACATGACCCGAACCCTTTGCCATTGTTTTTTCAATCAATTCCAACAGTTCATCAACCTGCTGGTCAGAAATATTATTAATATTATCTGTATTGTTTTTGTCGCACATAATTACTTCTTAGCCTCTGCTGCGAGAGCGTCAATATCAATGTCGCCAACAAATACCTTTGCGTCCTTACCAAGAGCGTCAGGGATAATAGAGAATGTGTTGGAAATGCCGTCCTGAGCATCTTTAAATGGAAGCTTAGCAACAGAAGAAAGTGATGCAACTGCACCGTGGCTATCTCTGCCGTGCATTGGGTTAGCTCCAGGAGCGAGTGGCACACCGTGCTTTCTGCCGTCAGGAGTGTTACCTGTGTTTTTGCCGTATACAACGTTGGAAGTAATTGTCAAGATGGACATTGTAGGAACGCTGTCACGGTATGTGTGGTGCTTTCTAATCTTGTCCATGAAAGTATGAACAACATTAACTGCGATAGAGTCAACCCTATCATCGTTGTTACCATATTTAGGGAAGTCACCTTCTGTTTCAAAGTCAACAACAACGCCGTTTTCATCTCTGATGCACTTAACCTTAGCATATTTGATAGCAGAAAGTGAGTCAGCAACAACCGAAAGACCTGCAATACCAGTTGCAAAATATCTCTTAACATCTCTGTCGTGAAGAGCCATCTGGAGCTTTTCATAGCTATACTTGTCGTGCATATAGTGAATAACATTAAGTGTATTTACATAAAGACCAGCGAGCCATTCCATCATTTGGTCGAACTTGTCCATTACATCATCATAATCGAGATAATCGCCTACAACCGGTCTGTACTTAGGACCAACCTGAACCTTTGCGATTTCATCAACACCGCCGTTTATAGCATAAAGGAGGCACTTAGCGAGGTTAGCTCTTGCACCGAAGAACTGCATTTCCTTACCAACTCTCATAGAGGATACGCAACAAGCAATAGCGTAATCATCACCGTGAGTTACTCTCATCATATCATCGTTTTCATACTGAATAGAAGAAGACTTGATAGACATCTTTGCACAATATCTCTTAAAGTTCTGAGGAAGCTTTGTAGACCAAAGAATTGTCATATTTGGTTCTGGAGCTGTTCCGATATTATCAAGAGTGTGGAGGTATCTAAAGCTGTTCTTTGTTACCATATGCTGACCATCGAGGTTTACACCGCCGATAGATTCAGTTACCCAAGTTGGGTCGCCGGAGAACAATGAATTATATTCAGGAGTACGAGCGAACTTAACGCAACGGAGCTTCATAATGAAATGGTCAATCATTTCCTGAGCTTCAGACTCAGTAATAACGCCGTTTTCGAGGTCACGTTGAACATAAATATCAAGGAATGTTGAAGTACGTCCGATAGACATAGCAGCACCGTTCTGCTCCTTAACAGCTGCAAGATAGCCAAAATAGAGCCACTGAATAGCTTCCTTAGCGTTCTTTGCAGGACGGGAAAGGTCAAATCCGTAAATTTCGCCGAGCTGACGAAGTTCTTCGAGAGCATTAAGTTGTTCTTGAAGTTCTTCTCTAAGGCGAATATTCTTTGAAGTCATTCTAACGAAATGAGTGTCTTTTTGGTGTTGTTTGTCTTTCTTAAGGTAATCAATACCATAAAGTGCAACTCTTCTGTAGTCGCCGATAATACGACCTCTGCCGTAAGCGTCTGGAAGACCTGTCAAAATCTTATATTTTCTTGCTGCACGCATTTCAGGAGTGTAAGCATCAAAAACACCCTGATTGTGAGTTTTTCTATACTTTGTGAAAATCTCAACAACTTCTGGGTCAACTTCATATCCATATGCTTTACAAGCTGTTTCGCACATTCTGATACCACCGAAAGGCTGGAGGGAACGTTTAAAAGGCTTGTCTGTCTGGAAACCTACAATCTTTTCAAGGTCTTTGTTGAGGTATCCAGGGCCATGAGAAGTGATGGTTGAAATAATCTTGGTATCCATATCAAGAACGCCACCATTTTCACGCTCCTGCTTAGTGAGGTCCATAACCTGTTCCCAAAGTTGCTTTGTAGCGTCTGTTGCGGGAGCAAGGAAAGATTCGTCACCGTCATAAGGAGTATAGTTCTTAAGAATAAAATCTCTTACATTGCAGGAACCGTTAGACCATTTACCGTCATTAAATCCCTTCCATTCTTCGTAATCATTAACTGCCAAAAAAATCACCCTTTCATATATTGAACATCGGATAGATGTCCATTTTGCAGGTATGCTTTACATACCCATTTTATGAATATTTTTAAGAAAAGCACTGGGTCAATTCTTAAAAGACCGTCCGTGCCGTTCTCCATATTTTTATTTTACCACATATCAATCAAGATGTCAAGGGATTTAGACTTCTTTTTTTTTATATTTTTGATTTTTATCACAATACACAGATTTTATATAAACAAACTATGAATTTTACACAAAAACCATTGTGGATTTTTGACACGGCACAATATGTTGTGCTTTTAGAAATATTATAACCGTATATAATGAATTTACCCTTTGCAGAATTTCTGCAAAGGGTAAACATAAATTTATCTTAATTTACCATTTTTTGAAAATAACAAGGTTATAAGAACAAACACAAGATTGTATAAAATGCAGATTGTTGGGGTAAGGTATTGCATAATTCCCAATACTGACAAAATCACTGCGATAAAACCACCAACATAAACCGAAACTTTTTGAATGAAAATGGCAAGATTTGCAATAAATCTTACATCTTTTGCACGGCATAAAAGAGCGGAAAGCGATTTGAAAGAACCGTCGCAAAGCATGGAACTGTTTATTTGCGGATAATATCTTGTTGCCTCAAGATAATCCTTTTCGGCTTTGGCAGGAACAATTTTAACAAATTCCTTAGGAATTTCAAAAGACTTTGAGATAAAATTTTTATTTACAAAACCATCGGAAGTATGCACAACAATGCCAATTTCATTTTCGTAAAGCTCTTGAATACAATCATAAATTTCTAAATCAGTAGCAGCCTGCATTGCATAAATTGCAGCAATTACACCGCTTACCGAAAGATACATTGCAAAACCTTCTCCGCAAAATTCTTTTTCTTCGGAAAGCGAGGGCAAGCCTTCGATTGAATGGTTTTCCATCATTTCTCTTGTGCCAAAAAGCAGTCGTTCGTTGCGTATCCAGCCGGCAAGTCCCTCTGAATTTTTAAATTCCATTTTTTCAACAGGATACAAAATGTTTGTGTTTCCTCTTAAAATATTGCGGAAAGCAGGTGCGAACAGACTTCCCGATTTTTCAGCCATAGACGCTGTGAAAAGCAGACATTGTTCAACGGGGGTTGAACCAAGAACCTTAAGTCTTAGTATATCCATTGTTTCCATTGGAAAAAGGCTTTGAGCGTCCACGGTTACAAAATCTGTCTGTGCAAATTCTTCAACGCTGTTGTATCCAAGCATTACTGCTCCATTTCGGTTGGCGTTTTGGGCAGCTTTCCAAAGTGGAATGTTTACCGCAAGCAGCCATCCGGCACACTGCATAAGGCTTGCACAACCAGAAGCAGCGGCAAGACCTGCCATTAATCTTTCGGAAAAATTCGAGGCGTTTTTACAAAGCAAAGCGGTTAAAACTGCCGATACAGCCGATGCTATTAAAATAATCGGTGCAACTTTTTTACTGTATAGGTCTGCAAGGTCGGAGGAATAGGAGTTTTTCATAAAGTTTCCGGCAAATTTTGTACAGGATAGATATACTGTATTTTTTTTGCCGGTGCATAGTTTGTCTGCAAGTTTTTTATCCGCAGTGCGAACAGCGAATTTATCAAAATCGCTGGAGCAGTATTCAAAATTCTTTTCGGTGGTGCTTATGGTAAAATATTTTCCTATTGTGTTTATAAGAAGTCCAAAAATTGCCACAGATATATAAATATTATAGCTTGCCTTTGGAACCGAAGCAACATCAAACAGGTTTACTATTTCTGCCACAAGGGATATACAAACGCTTATTGCCACCAACGAATCCGAATCGGCTTGTTTGGAAAAAAGCTTTTTAATGCCACCGATTATGGTCGGTGCAGCCATAAACAAGGAAATTACACCAACCAAAACATTTATAAACAAAAAGCCGTTGGGACTGATTTTACGGGATAGTAGTGGAATTATAGTGAGTTTAAGGTCGTTTGAAATCGCCACAAGCAGGCTTAAAACAAAACAGATTGTAAGCACGGTAAGACGTCTAAACATATTAGCTTTAAGGGTTGCAATGCTTTCCCATATTTCGTCAGCGTCCTCAATTGTTTCAAATTCCTGTTTAAAACTATTTTGGTTGGGTTGTTCTTGTTTTGGTGGAGATTTTTTGGCGTGTTTAGGTTTTTGAGTTTCGGGTTTCTTTGGTTCTTGTTGTGGCTCGGGTGTTTCTGGTTGTTCTTCAACCGTTTTTTCGGTTTCTTCAATCAATTTTTCGGTGGTTTTTTCAACCGCTTTTTCAATTGTTTCTTCAGCAACCTTTTCAATCATTTCTATATCTTCATCAATAATTTCTTGGTTTTCTTGGATATTTTCTACAGATTTTTCAGGTTCTTGAATTTCTTCAACCTGAATTTCTTCGATTGGTTCAAGTGCGTGTTTAGGCTGATATTCTACATTATCTTGATTATCTATATCATCTTGATTAGCCGTATCATCTTGTTTTGCCTGTGCGTTTTCTTTTGCAATTCTTTCAAATTCCATATTTTCAAGATTTTCAAGTTGTTTTTCGGCAAGGGATTTTTCTTGTGGTTTGGAATAAAGCTTAACAAGTTCTTCTTCTTTTTCTTGTTGTTTTTGCTTATCCTCATCAGAATAATCTTCACTTTCCACAAAAACATTTTTTATAAATTTAAAAAGACTTTTAGGTTCTTTAGGTTCTTTGGGTTCTTGTGGGATTTCTTCTTTATGTACCATTTTTTCTTCGCCACTGCTGTTCTTATAGCTAAAAAGAGGGGATTGTTGGTTTTCTTCGCTATTCTTTTCCAAAATATCGTCAAAGTTTTTTTCCGACATTCAAATCACCCTTTCTTTTGTATTCTCTGGCTGACCGCTTCATACATAAATATTCCTGCGGCAACCGAAGCATTAAGGCTGTTGATTTTGCCGAACATTGGAATACTGAGCAGAAAATCGCATTTTTCGCTTATAAGTCTGCCGATTCCAAAACCCTCCGAACCGATAACAAGAGCCATCGGAATGTTAAAATCCGCCTGTTTGAAATCCGTTCCCTTTGCGTCAGTGCCGAAAATCCATATACCCTGTTTTTTAAGGTTTTCTATTGTTTGTGCTAAATTTGAAACTCTTGCAACCGGAACGATTTCCGATGCACCTGCGGAAGTTTTGCCGACCGTGTAGTTAAGCGATGCACATCTTCTTTTGGGAATAATAATTCCGTCCGCTCCCGCTGCCTCGGCAGTACGCAGGATTGCCCCTAAATTATGGGGGTCTTCTATTTCGTCACAAATTATAATAAACGGCTGTGTTCCCTTTTTTTTGGACACTTCAAGAATATCTTCAACGCTTACATAATCTCCACTTGCTACCACGGCAATAACTCCCTGATGGGAAGCACCGTTACACATATAGGTAAGTTTGCGGTCGTCCACACGCTTTATTACTATATTCTGCTGGTTTGCAAGTCGAATAATATTGCTGATTGAACCGCCTGCATTTGCGTTTACAAAAATCTTGTCAATTCTCTTTTTGGCTTTAAGAGCCTCGGTTACGGGATTTCTGCCGATTATAAGGTCGGTATCTCGTTCTGATTTCTGATTATTTTTCATTTTATCCATATTAATTTCCTTTTCTTTCAAAAATTATGCCGAAATGGCATATTACAAGTATAATTATATCATATTGTAGTTTATTTGTCAAGCAAATGTTTGAGCTAAAATTTTTGCAAAAATAAAAAGCCCGTATTAAAGGCTTTTTAAAGAAAATTAGGGAAATGGTCAATTTGTGTTGTTAAAAAATTATTTTTATGAAATTGCTTTAAAAAATCTTATTTATTTCCCCGCCTATGGCGGGGAAATACTATAAATGCAAAAAAATACAAATTAATATAAACAACACCCATTCTCAGAATTAGAAAAAATTAAAATTGAAGTGCAATTGCAAAAACTGCCACAAGGGTAAGCATCGAAACAATGCTGGTAAAAAGCAGTGGCTTGAAAAATCTTTTTGATTTCTTGGCTTTTTGTGCAACATTGAAATCATTACAATATTCTCTTGCAATTGTGTTAAACTGGGATTTGGGTATCTGCGGACTGTCGCTTCTGACGAAAAAAACCACCTTTTCAAAACGTTCGTCCTTTGGGCAGTTTACCTCTATAATCTGTCGATTTACAGCTTTAATCATGTATATAAACACCGCCTTTGCTTAAGATTTTCAAGGTTATTATTGGCAGTGTTTATGGAATTATTCAGGGATTTTTTATTTTTTATTTTGGTCGGGATTTCTTGTAGTTAAAAATTCAATTGCTCTTTCAATTGAATCCTTTGAATTTCCCCAGTCTTTGCCATTGCTCCTATAATCATACATATTACAAAAATGATGTACGTCCGCTTCAAGTTCGGTAAGTTGTTTTTGGGTTATTGCTGTGGCGGTTTTTATAAAATCTTTCTGTATTTTTTTGTCCAAATTGGTTTGGCAAAGTTCCACAAGCAAATCAAAATGAGGAAGGCAAAGTTTATCACAATTTGCAAATTTCTGGCGAAATTCAGCCTCCTGTGTGTACATCTCAAAGAATGTTTTAAGCTGTCTTTTCATTGACCATTCTATTTTGGCACACACAAAACAGTCATTGTTGATAACCGAAACTTTTTTCTGCTTTGCGTTTTTCGGCTCGAATATGCTGGTTTTGGGTTCAAAGATATATTTTTTCATGCTGTCAAGATGGGATTGGAGCATAAGGGCAAGCGACAGTCGGTTTTTGCAGGAAAGCATCTGTGTGAAATGCTGATAGCAGAACCCCTGCTTGTTTGTTTCAATCCGTACATCGGGTTCCATCATTGCCGCTCCCATTATATATTCAACCGCTCTTTGTTCAAGTGTGTTACGCATATTGCAGATTGGGCAACCGTCTGTTTCAAAAAGTTCATTTATTGGAATTGTCAAAATACTTTCACGCATAATTTTTTCTCCTATAACAAAAACATTTTTTATAATTCTTTGCAGGTTCTAATATAATGAAAAAGATATTGTTGTGCAATTCCTCTTGCATCTCCTACACACTCGGGAAGTCCATTGGGATAATACTGCTCCATAACCCTTTTTACCCAAACATCAATTGGAAAAGCATCAATTTTATACATTCCAAAAAGCATAACACAATTTGAAACCTTTTCGCCAACGCCTTTTATTTTCATAAGTTCTTGTTGTGCCTTGTCGGTGGGCAGGCTTTTTACCTGTTCAAGGTTAATTTCTCCACTTGATAGTTTTGAAACAGCATCAACTATATACTTGGCACGAAAACCGCTTTTTAAAAAGTCTAAATCTTCCACCGTAACATTTTGCAGTTGTTCTAAGTTTGGAAAACCATTGTAATATTCCACAAGGCGTGAGATAATTTTTTTAATTCTTGGAATATTATTATTTTGCGAGAATATAAAAGATATTAGCATTTCAAAACTATCCTGTTTTAAAAGCCTTATTCCCCCCGCATATTCGCAAGCCTTTTTTAAAGTTGGGTCGGCGGAAAATTTGTTTTTATAAACAGAATAATCTGTGTCCAAATCAAAATAATCCTGCCAAATGCTTTCAAACTGTTCAGTCGAAGTGTTTTTAAATATAATAGCATCGTCTGTTTGGGAAATTTCAAGAGTATTATTAAGCATTGCACCCCTATAAGTGTTATCACTAATTTTTTGCCAACGGAAGGATTGCCCACAGTCCAATGTATCATCAAGTGAAAAATCCTTACGCTGAATAATAATATTGCCATTTTTTGAAATATAGTCCATAACTCTTTTCTCCAAACTATTCAAACTTGCCTTGAATTGGCTTTACATTTCTTACTATTGCATTTTTTGAAAACACATGATCGCAGTCAAAAGAATAATCTTCAGCCGCCTTGTTTGCTGTGTCTACTGGTTCTCCATTTTTGTTGAGCAGGTTTGCAACTGTTATTTTATATGGTCTTTCAAGGGGTTGCATTATTTCTATTTTGTCACCAAGGTTGAATTTGTTTCGCTGGGCAATGTAAACCCTGCCATTTTTGCACTCTTTTACAATGCCAATAACATCACATTCCCTTACATATCCCGAACTTTCGTAAGTTTGGGAATGTTCGGGGTTGCCGAACAGGAAACCGGAGCAATATTCACGGTGACTTACTTTATAAACTTCATTTTTAATATAATCGGGGAGTAAGGCATAATTATCGGGGTTTTGTTTGTAATAATCCACAGCAAGGCGGTAAGCATTTGTGATAACCGAAACATAGTAGGCGGATTTGGCTCTGCCCTCAATTTTAAGGCTATAAACTCCTGCTTTGTGCAGTTTGTCTATATGTTCAATCATGTTCATATCCTTTGCATTAAGAATATAAGAACCGTGTTCGTCCTCGGAAATAGGGAAATACTGTCCCGGTCGTTTTTCTTCCATAAGTGCATATTTCCAACGGCATGGCTGAGCACATTGACCACGGTTTGCGTCACGGTCGGTAAGATATTGTGAAAGCAGGCATCTTCCCGAAAAACTCATGCACATTGCACCATGCACAAACACTTCAATCTCTAAATCCTTTGGAGTTTTTGCTCTTATTTCGGCAATTTCTTCAAGAGTCAGTTCTCTTGCAAGCACTATTCTTTTTGCTCCCATATCGTAAAAGGCATTGGCACTAAGATAATTTACAATTCCCGTTTGTGTAGATGCGTGCAGTTCCATATTTGGAGCAATTTTTTTGACCTGCGAAAAAATTCCTATATCCGCAACTATAAGTGCATCAATTCCTGCGTTTACGGCGGTTTTTACTGCCCTTTCAAGATTTGGAATTTCATTGTTTCGTGGGAGAGTGTTAAGCGTTTGATATACTTTTTTCCCTTTTTGATGAGCTTTTTCAACCGCTTTAAACAATTCTTCTTCGGTGAAATTCTTTGAACCCTGCCGCATACCAAACATTGTGCCACCGAGATATATTGCGTCCGCACCGTAATCAAGAGCCGCCTCAAAACGTTCGGTATCTCCTGCGGGGGCAAGCACTTCTAAATCAATACTATTCATTATTTTCACCGCCTTGTTCTTGATTATTATCTGGATTTTCTGGGTTATCTTGATTTTCTTGGTTTTCTCCGTTATCGGCGTTTGCTCCTACGCCTTCTTCCGAAAGACCTGCCTTTTTAAGGTTTTCTTGATGTTCCTCATAGGTAGAGGCATAAAGGCAAACTTTAGTTTCAAGATTGTTGCAGAAATAGTAATAATCGGTTTTGGGGGCATTGAGAACTCCCATTATTGCATCAAGTCCGGGGTTGCAAACTGGACCTTTTGGAAGTCCAAAACATTGATAGGTATCATAAGCTTCAGTGTATCTGTCAACGTCAATCGAAGTGGTGAGGTTTGGAACAATAGTATCTCTTACATAAGCTTTGGTTGCGTCCGACTGAAGATGAGGAAATTCGTCATCAGCTTTGGCAAGACGATTGATAAACACGCTTGCAACTTCCGGCATATCCTCAATAAAGCCGGCTTCTTTCTGAACGATTGACGCAAGGGTTATAACCTCGTCCATTGTCATTCCTTTGTCTTTGATTTTCTTTTTTATTTCATCGGTTGCGACAATTTTTTCAAACTGCTCACGGATTGTTCTGGTAACGCTGTATGCCGTATCGTTTATATAAAATTCATAGGTTTCTGGATAAAAATAACCTTCCATTTCATAAAAACGGTTGTCGTCCTGCGGTACTTCGTTTTCAAAAGCATATCCTTGATTTTTGTTAAATTCAAAAAGAAAATCATCGGCAGGGCAAACATTATTTTCTTCCAAAAGTTTTGCAACTTCTGGAAGGGTTATTCCCTCGGGGAATGTAACCTGAACCGTTTCAAAACTTTGTCTTTGAATACAGAGATTATCAATCATATCTGCATATGTGGTGGCAGGGGAAAGGGTAATGTCGCCCGGATACATGGTATTGGCTTTTTTCAGTTTACAGATAAGCATAAACATATCAGGATTGTTGATAACGCCGTTGTCTTTAAGTATCTGTGCAATTTCCTGTGGGGTTGAGCCGTCCGGAATATTAAAGGTAACATAGTTGTCGTTTTTGTTTACACCAAGGTATTCCATTCCGAGCTTTATTCCCGTAACAGCAATTGCAAGCGAACAACCCAAGATTATAACCACCATAATAATTCCGCTGAAAATGGAGGTGTTTATTGCCGAACGGCGACGAATTTTTTTCCTTTTTTTGCCGGCTTTTTTGCTGGATTTATTAGAACTATTTGTAGGTTTTGCGTTCTTTGAGGTATTATCGCTTTGCTTTGCGTGTTTGGGTATATTTTCGCTATTATTATTATTATTATTATTATTATCTGCTGAAACTGCCGTAAATGGCTGAGTAGGTTTGTCGTTTGTATTTTCAGAATTTTCAAGATTTTTAAATTCTTGAGTGTAATTTTCATCTATTATTGCATCAGCGAAAGGGTCGGTTGGCTCTGTAATTGTTGTATTATCATATTTTTGTGGGGTAAACGATTGTGTTTTTTCTTCGGTGTTTTGAGGGGCTATATTTTTATTTTCCATTTTGGTCACCTCTGTATTATTTTTCTTTCTGTTATTATAATATCAACTGGTTTATCAAATTTATCATGGGGGAGATTGCTATATAAATTCTCCTCGTAGCAAAATCCCACCGTGGGTATATTTTCATTACTGCTTAAATATCGGTCATAGTAACCGCCACCATAGCCGATACGAAAACCATTTTGGTCGATTGCAAGAGCGGGAACTATTATAATAGGATTTTCAAGATTTTCCGCCTTTGGCTGGGATTTTTTTGGAGCAAGAATATTATATTTTCCCTCCTCCAAATCCTCTCTTGAATATATTTGCAAAAATTCCATTATGCCTTTTTGGGTGCAAAGTGGGCAGAAAACTTTTTTGTTATTTTTTAAAGCGGTTTCTATTATTCTATTGGTCGCAATTTCTTTTGCAGTAGAAACATACACTAAAATTTCTTTGCTTTTTTTAAAAAACTCAGAATTTAAAAAAATTTTCTGTATATTATCAGTTTTTGTTTTGTCTGGGCTTGTACGCTTTTCAAGCAGTTTTTTTCTTAAAATTTCTTTGGTCATTTTATTATTAATACTTTTCTACACTCTGGATTGCATTGTTTACATCAATTGCAACCTGCTTGCCTTTAAGAAGTTCAACAAGAGCAAGACCGAATGTTACAGCAACTCCTGCTCCCCTTGCGGTTACAATTTTTCCTACAACCTCAACAGGATTGCCAGTATATTCTGCACCAATGAGCTTGTCCTCAAAACCAGGGAAGCAGGTGGCTTTTATTCCTTCAAGCACTCCATTTTCGCCAAGAACCGATGGAGCGGCACAGATTGCAGCCATAAATTTATTATTCTGCTTGCAGTGTGCAATAGCTTGTTTTACAAAATCGCTGTTTCCAAGATTTATTGTTCCGGGCATTCCACCGGGAAGAACAATCATTTCTGCATCTTCAAGATTAACCTCTTTTTCGGTGATGTTCGCAATAACTTTAATTCCGCAGGAACTTTCAATTTCCTTTCCGCCAATTCCAACCGTCAAAACCTCAATCTTTGCACGTCTTAACATATCAATGGGGGCGGTTGCCTCCACAATTTCAAATCCATTTGCTAAAAATACAAGTACCATAATAATTTAATCCTTTCATTTATATTTTAGTAATTTATGTCAATCGAGTATTTTTCCATAAGATAGCAAGGATGATAGGAAAGTTTCGATTTTCGCAGTCCCTCAAGTCCTAAATCTTCTTCACGATTTACATATTTAAATTCCCCAGCGTTTGCCTTTAAAAACTCATTGCAAAGTGTCGGGTAAGCCCCTTGAACCCCTGCAACAGCCTTTTCTATATGCACAACAATTGTATTGCTGTTGAGTCGCTCGCCGATGCAAAATCCAACAAGTTTGTTTTCCTGAAAAAGCACACCACCCTTTAAATTTAATGCTTCAAAATATTTAAAATAAGTGTCTATTGCAAACTGTTCTACAACAGCCGAAAATTCATCATAAGAATTGTTTTGGTTATAAAATTCAGTTGCAAATTCAATACAATCCTCAAAATGATTTGGAGCAAGATTTTCATAATACCATTGCTTATCTTTAAAGCGTTTTATATGGTTGCGTTTGCTGTGGTATTTTTTGCCGGTAAGATTTATTAGGTCAGCCGTTTTATAAATATAGTCGCTTGCGTCACGGTCGTAACTAATGCTTGCTTTATCTCCATAATGCTCTTTAAGCATTTGCGAGTTTTGCCTGCTTACACCACTTATTACAAGTGGAACAGACAGATTTTTGCAATAGGGAACAAGCTCATTTTGTATCAAATCAAAAATATCCCCGCTACCTGCTGGATAGGTAAAATAAGGCAAATCATTTTCAATAGATTTTGAAATATAAAACTGTTTGTAAAATGCAATTTCAGTATTGTTCAATCTGTGCCATGCAAGGTTGTTTGCAAAACAGTATTCGCACCCTTGAAAATCAGATATTTGAAGATATTTTTCAGCCTGCTCACGGTCATCAATGGTTATTTTGTGAAAATCAAGCATTGCTTTCACCTTTCATGTTCATAATAATTTCCCGCAATTCTGCATTTATATCTTCTATGGTTCTAAATTTTCCGTCACGGTCACATTTTACTATGTTCCAGCCGAGCTTTTCCGCTACATATAGTGCGGTTTTACGGCAGTTTTTCAGAAACTCTATATCACGTTCGTGAATATCCTTTTTGTTTTCATCACCATTATAACGCTTTTTAAGATTTTCCTGTGCTATTTTTAAATCTAAGTCAAGGAATATAGTTTTATCGGGTTTGGGAAGTTCAAGTTTTGAATATTCATAATCCTCCAGCCAGCTTAAATAATTATCCCACTGATTTTGGTCAAGCTTGGTCATTTGATAGATTGCATTTGAAGTAGTGTATCTTGCAGCAAGAATAAGTTTGCCTTGTTCATAGTCGCTCTGCCAAAATTTTTTATAAGCACAATATCGGTCGCAGGCATAAAAGCTTGATGCTGCATAGGCATTTATGTTGGTTGGGTCGTTTGAAATATCGCCGTTTAAATATAGCTTTACAAGTGTAGAAGAAGGATTGGAATAATCCGGAAAGCTTATTGCTTTGGTTGGTGTTATCCCCTCAAGAAATTTTGCAAGCAGTTCAAATTGGGTGGATTTTCCGCAACCGTCAAGACCCTCAATTACTACTATTTTTCCATTCATTTTTTAACTCCTCAAAATATTTCTTTACCTCTGTGCTTTTTCTACAAGACATTTTGCCCTCGGGGCAACTGGAATACAAGCAAGGAGGGCCTGCCTTGGCAAATATATTAGGGGCAACCTGAGAAACCAAACGTAGCATTTCGTTTGCGACCGCTCTTATCTCCCATTGGGCTCTGTTGCAACAACGGTGTTCAAAGAAATTAAGCAGGGTTCTTGCATTCATGGTTACTATAATCTGGGTGGTGCAGGCATTGGGAAGAACAAATCTTGCATCTTCAATTGCTTTTTTTTGGGCGTTGCGTTTGGCTGTTTTTTCGTCCATTCCCTCGGAAAGCATTTGTTTATAATGTTTATCGGTTAAAATTTCGGTTATTTTGTTATAACTGTCGCTTATTGCTTGCATTTGGTTTTCAAATTCTGCCAATGCTTCGGGGGTGTTTTGGATTTCGGGGGGAACAACATGGTCAAAACCCTGTTCGCTTACATATCTTTGGGATTTTTGCGAATAGGAAGCAATACGGTGTCGAACCAATTGATGTGAGCAGGCTCTGGAAATTCCCTCGATTCCAAAGGTAAAGCTTATATGTTCGATTGGGCTTTCATGACCGATGGAAGCAAGCATCTGAACAAAACTTTGCACCTTTTCGTCTGTCAGATTGTCATTAAGTGTTGTAATATCGCTTGAAGAATAGCAAAGTTTTGCCGAACAGGCAACCACCTTTTCAGGGTCGGGGGTGTGGGATAATAATATAACTTTCAAAATTCAGACCTCCTAAAATTTAAAATCAACAACTATATTATATCATACTTTTTGCAATTTGTCAAATCCAGTTTAAAAATAACATAAAAATAAATTTTTGTAAAAAATAAAGACTGTTTAATTAAATATATAATTATTAATTTTTTCTGTAACACATTTTTGTGTATAGCATATTATACTATTGTAAGGAGCAAAAGCTACCTACAAAAAATACTTTATAAAGGAGTTGTTTTTATGAACGGTTGTGGAATGGGTGGTTGCTGGTGGATTATTATCCTCATCCTCATTTTGTTCTGCTGCGGTGGCTGTGGTTTTAATGCCAATAATGGCTGTGGCTGTGGCTGCGACAATGGCTGCAACGGTGGCTGTGGCTGCTGATTTGGCTTAAAGTCGTAAAAACAAAGGAAGTTTAAATTTTTCGGGGTTGTCGTGCCTTGGGTGCGACACCCCCTTTTTTTATAACAATTATAGCGATACAATAAAATAAAGCTTTTTTTAGGGTTGTTTATAATTTTTTGTATTTTTAGTGTTTCTCCGCCTATGGCGGAGGAGTATAAATATATTTTTATAACAATGATTAAAAGTTTGATTATAAGCATATAATAACCATGTAGGAATTATTTTACTTAGGGAGGTCTTTATTTATGGAAAGGATAAATTCTAAGATTTTTACTCCGAAGGCAAGACAGACAATAAATGATGCAGCACTTATTGCAGGAAGGCTTGGGCATACCTATGTTGGTACGGAACACATTCTGCTTTCGCTTTGCATTGAAGAAAGTTGTGCAAAAAGTATTTTAACTGCCTTTAAGGTTTCGGCGGAGGAGGTTGAGGCAGAAATTGTGTCGACAATTGGCAAGGGAACGCCTTGCAAAACCACCACAAATGACCTTACTCCAACCGTCAACTGTGCTTTGTCGGAGGCAACAAAATTTATTGATACGGCAATGAATGGCAAAATAGGCACGGAGCATATTCTGTTGTGCATTATAAAAAATACAAATTCTTGTGCAAATGCACTGCTTAAAAATTTGGGGGTTCAGACGTCGGGAATTATAAAAGCCTGCGAATGTGCAAATCCTGTGTCAGCAAAAAGACCTGTGTTTAAATTTTTAAGCAGATATGCAACCGAACTTACCGACCCTAAAAATATAAATTCAAGCCCTGTTGCAGTTAAAAGAGAAGATGAAATTTCAAGAGTGACCGGAATACTTTGCCGGAAAAATAAAAATAACCCTTGTCTTATTGGAGAAGCCGGAGTAGGTAAAACGGCTGTGGTTGAAGAATTGGCAAGGAGAATCGTAAAGGGAAATGTTCCAAGGTGTCTTTGCGACAAGAGGATTTTTTCTCTTTCCATGACATCGCTGTTGGCAGGGGCGAAATATCGTGGAGATTTTGAAGAACGTCTTAAAAACTGTCTTGACGAGATAAGACAGGCAAAAAATGTTATACTTTTTATAGATGAAATCCATAATATTATGGGTGCGGGAGCAGCAGAGGGGGCAATTGATGCAGCTAATATATTAAAGCCAGAACTTGCAAGGGGACAGATACAGATTATAGGGGCAACCACCATTGAAGAATATTCAAAGACAATTGAAAAGGACGGAGCTTCTGCAAGACGTTTTCAGATTGTAAAAATAGAAGAACCCGACCTTGAAACAACCAAGGATATACTTGAGTGTGTTGGAAAACAGCTTGAAGAATATCATAATGTGGTGTTTGAAGAAGGGGTTATCAGCAAGGCGGTGGAGCTTGCCGACAGATATATATATTCAAGGTATTTTCCTGATAAGGCAATTGACCTTCTGGACGAGGCGGCGGCTTTTGCAAACCTTGGCAGCAAAGAAAGCAGTATAAATCAGCGTATAAGTGAACTACTTGTTACTCTTAACAAGGGAGAAAAATCGGAACTTAATAATAACAATAATACTAAAATAGTAACCCAAAGGGATATTGAGAAAACAGTGGCAAGGATTAGCAGGATACCCGAAAAAAGAATAAACGGAAGTGGAAACCTTTGTAATCTTGATAAAAAGTTAGGTGAGGTTGTTTTTGGGCAGGATAAAGCTATATCAGATGTTTCTAAAGCGGTTGTAAGGGCAAGCCTCGGTATTTCAGATTTTGGCAGACCGCTTGGATTTTTTGTTTTTGCGGGAGCTTCGGGAACTGGAAAAACTTTGCTTGCAAAAGAAATTGCAAATCAGCTTTTTAATGGCAGTTTAATACGCTTTGATATGTCGGAATTTTCTTCGGCACATTCGGTGCATAGGCTTATTGGTTCGCCTCCGGGATATGTGGGATATGAACAGTCGGGAGAACTTACAAACAAAATAAGGCAGAATCCTTTCAGCGTTGTGCTTTTTGACGAGGCAGAAAAGGCAGACAAGGAAATTTTCAACCTGCTTTTGCAGATTGCTGAGGACGGATTTTTAACCGATAATTTTGGTAGAAAGGTAAGCTTTGCAAACACAATTATAATTCTTACCACCAACCTTGGACAGAATTTGAAAACGGCAGGTTTTAATTCTTCGGACAATATAAGGCAGGAGGAGCAGACTAAATCTCAGATAAGAAAATTTTTCCGCCCCGAACTTGTTTCAAGAATTGATGAGATAGCAGTGTTTAATCCTTTGGGCAGGGAAGAATTTGAAAAGATTGCAAGAACAAATCTTGATAGCTTAAGCAGAAGGCTTGCAAAGAAAGATATTACTTTTGAGTATGAAACCAGCGTTGTTCGTGCCGTTGCGGAAAAGGCAAATTGCAATGCAAGGGATATAAGAAAAATTATTTGTGAGCAGGTTGAAAACCCTATTGCACAGATAATTCTTGAAAATGTTGAAGAAAGTTTTGTTATTAAAGCTGATATAGACGAAAACGGTATAATAATTAAAAACTGTGTTAAGGTTTAAAATGGCATTATTTTAAGAATTTGTTTTATATTTCCTGCTGAAATATATCCTGAATGTTTTCAATTATTTTTTGCTGAGCTTTTTCGGGATAGCCTATAATATAGTATTCCTTGCCACTGGCACTTGTCTTTTTGGTATACTCTATAAATATTTTTTTGGAAAAAGCGGTTGGGCAAAGAAGATTAAAACCTTGCTGATTTTCTAAAACAAGATAGCCCTGCTGTAATAGCCATTTTCGCAATCTGTTTAGTATTTCGTGCTGATAATCTTCAATATTTAAATCTATTGAAATATTTTTAGAAAATTCTTCAAGTGAAATATTCTGTGTTCTTATCTTTATTTTATCTTTATTGTTTAGGATATGTTTGAAAATCTGCTCGGTTTGCAAAGGCTGGGCAGATTTGTTTTGTATATGCTCGGATATAACCGACATAAATTCCTTTCCATAAAGCTTTAGTTTGTTTGTTCCAACGCCTGAAACCGTAAGAAATTCACGGGAGTTTGTAGGGAGTTTTTCGCAAAGGCTACGCAGGGTGGCATCGGAAAATATAATATAGGAAGGCACACCCTTGGCATTTGCAATTTCCAAACGTTTTGCACGGAGTTTTTCAAACAATTTTCCATCGATTGGGTGGGAGGTTTGTTTTTGGGAAAGCAGGTTGTTTTTAGAATTTTTAGCAGAGCTAACATACATAGAAACCTTTTCCCCCTTAAAAAGCACATTGAGGGATTTTTTGGATAGTTGTAGGGTTTGAAAGCCATCATTTGAAATTAATATATATTTTAGTGAGATAAGCTCGTTTATAATATCAGATATATCATTTCTCTGATAGTTGTTCATTATTCCATAGGTGGAAAGATTGTTAAAGCCTTGCTGTATTATTCGTTTGTCTTTTGAGCCATGCAAAATTCTTGTTATAATAGATTTGCCGTAAGAAATACCCGTCTGCTGTTGAACCCTGTAAATGCAGGATAGAATTTTTTGTGCCTCTACAGTTATATCCTTATTTATAAAACCAATGTTGCAGACGCTACAATTTTTACAGTTGTTAAATTTGGGATTTTCGCCAAAGTATTCAAGCAGATTTTTTCGGATGCATTTTTTGGAATTACAAAGTTTTTTAACCTGCTCAAGCCTTTTAAGGTTGCTGTTTATAATTTGGGAGGCTTCTTTTGGGTCGTTGTTTTCTATGTTTGAATTTTTTATTATAAATTCATTGGTGCGTACATCTGCTGTATCCCATAACATAATACAATCGGATTTTTCGCCGTCACGTCCGGCTCGTCCTGCCTCTTGATAGTAGGCCTCAATGCTTTTTGGCATATTGTAATGAATTACAAACCGTACATCGGATTTGTCTATTCCCATTCCGAAAGCGTTGGTTGCAACGATTATTTTTATACGGTCGAAAATAAAATCATTTTGATTTTTTGTGCGTATTTCGTCAGGAAATCCTGCGTGATAGGGCAAGGCACTAAATCCTTTTTGATTAATTTCACGGCAAACCGATTCAACATTTTTTCGGGTGGAGCAGTAGATTATACCGCTTTGCCCTTTATATTTTTCAAGCAAGGTGATTAAAGCGTTTGGTTTGTCATTTTCGTATCTTATATCAAAATATAAATTGGAGCGGTCGAAGCCTGTGGTTAGAGTATAGGGGTTTTGCAATTTTAGCATGGTTATAATATCTTTTTTTACAAGCTCGGTTGCGGTGGCGGTAAAGGCACAGACAACCGGACGGTTGGGGAGTGCGTCTATAAAATCGGCAATATATCTGTATTGAGGGCGAAAGTCCTGTCCCCACTGGCTGATGCAGTGTGCTTCGTCCACGGCAACAATTGAAATATCAAGGTTTTTTGCAACCCGCAGAAAACTTCCTGTGTTAAGCCGTTCGGGAGCAACATATATTATTTTATATTTTCCTCTGCACATATAAAATAATATATGGCTGGAGTTCAGATAGGCTGCTGCAACGCCTGATTGAATAAGTGAATTTACCTGGTCGGACATAAGCGAAATTAAGGGGGATATTACAAGGGTGATACCTTTGAAATAAAGTGCAGGAATTTGGTAGCACATGGACTTTCCTGCTCCGGTGGGCATTACAGCCAGTGCATCGCCACCTCCTGCAATGTGCGAGATTATATCCTGCTGACCGGTGCGGAAGCTGTCGTGACCGAAAACATTTTTTAATATTAATTTAAGCTGTGAAATATCAGGATTGTTCATATTGTTCTCCATTATACTATAATAAATAATAATTGCTATGTATATTAGTATAGCATATTTTAAAGACAATGTCAATTTTAATTGATAATTCGTAGTGAATAAAAGCGTTGTTTATATTACTTTGTATTTATATATTTCTTCGCCTACAATAGGGAAACACTTTAAATAAAAAATACTATAAACAATATTTTTGTCTACATTATTAAAAACGAAAACTTGTTAATTTTTTGTTAACAGGATATTTTGAGCAGTTTTTTATTTTTTTGAAAAATTGCAAAAACAACATTAAAAAGCGGGATTTTCTTTGTTTTTTTAACCGGAAATCTGCATATATAAGCCTTTTTGACCATAAATATAATATCAGAACAAGAAATAGTAATTAATAAATCTTTAAAAATTTTGAAATATCTATTGACATTAGGGAAAAATTATGTTAAAATATACATAATTCAAAGAGAATTTGCCGACCTTGCATTTTTTGGGGGTTGCAAATTTAAGATAAATCTGTTATAATAAAATAATAGAAGATTAAAGACTAAAATAATAAAGGAGATTTATATGAGCGAAAATATTAAAAAGTCAACCAACGAAATTATTCTTCCTTGCATTGCAACAAGAGGAATTGTTGGTTTTCCGGGAATGAGATTTCAATTTGATATTGGCAGAAATATTTCTAAAAATGCTATAAGAGCATCTATTGACACCAATCAGAAGGTCTTTATAACCTCTCAGATAAACGGTATTGAAGCCGACCCACAACAGAGCGGAGTTTTTTCCACCGGCGTTGTGGCGGACATTGTTCAGGTTGCTGAGGATAAATCGGGAATTATGCACATTGTGGTTGAATGTACCGATAAGGCTACTATTATGAATTTAAACGGCGGAGGAAACTACATTGAATGCAGGGTTAAAAAGAATCGAACCTATGCAAATGAAAGACTGGACGATGAAGAACTTTTGGCAATTTCAAGAGAGATTATCGAGGCTTTGCAGGAGTATTCAGAGATTAACGAAAGCTTTGATGAGGAACTTATTGTTAAGCTTAAGCTTATAAACGACCCTAAAAAGATATTTGAAATGGTTCTTTTTAATTTCAGAATTTCGATTGACGCAAAACAGCATATTCTTGAATTGCCAACCCTTGGTGAAAAGATGATTTTCCTTGTTGGAGAGATTAACAATGAAACAAAAATTGCTGAAGTTTCAAAAGAAATACACGAAAAGGTTAGAACCGAACTTGATAACCGCCAAAAAGAGGTTATACTCCAACAGCATCTTGAGGCGATAAAGCACGAGATTGGTATGCTTCATGGGCAAAGCTCCGACAGCGATTCGGAATTTCCAGAGGATTTGTTTGATGACGAATCGGAAGAAGATGAGGGCTACATAGCAAAAATAAAAAAGCTTGGTTTGCCCAAAGAATCCGAAAAAAAGCTTTTAGAGGAATGTAAGCATCTGGAGCAGATGCCGTTCGGTTCGCAGGAAGGTGCTACAATAAGAACCTATCTTGACACAACCCTTAGCCTCCCTTGGAACAAAAAAACCAAAGATAATCTTAACATTAAATCGGCAAGGAATATTCTTGACAAAGACCACTATGGAATGGAAAAGGTTAAGGAAAGAATAATCGAAAACTTTGCGGTTAGAAAGCTTAATAAAGATGTTAAAGGTCAGATTATCTGCCTTTACGGTCCTCCGGGGGTTGGTAAAACTTCGGTGGCAAAATCTATCGCAAGAGCTTTAAATAGAAAGTATGTTCGTGTTTCGTTGGGCGGTATCCGTGACGAAAGCGAAATAAGAGGTCACAGAAAAACCTATGTTGCCTCTATGCCCGGAAGAATTATAAATGCTGTAAAGCAGGCACAAAGTAAAAATCCTGTTATCCTGCTGGACGAAATAGACAAGATTTCCGGTGATTTTAAGGGTGACCCATCGGCAGCTTTGCTTGAGGTTTTGGACAGTGAGCAGAATAAAGAGTTTCGTGACCATTACATTGAAGTTCCTTTTGATTTAAGCGATGTTATGTTTATTACAACCGCTAACAACCTTGAACCTATTTCTCCTCCACTCCGTGACCGTATGGAGATTATCGAACTTAATTCTTATACTCGTGAGGAAAAATTCCATATTGCAAAGAACCATCTTATTCCAAAACAGATGGAGAACAATGGACTTAACAAAAAGATGATGAGAATAAGCAAGGACGGAATTTACACCCTTATTGATTATTATACAAGAGAAGCAGGAGTACGTACCCTTGAAAGAACCATTGCTTCACTCTGCCGAAAGGCTGCAAGGGAAATTGTTGAAAGTGATGAACCTGAAAACACAAAGGTTTCGTTTACCGATAAGAACATTGAAAAGTATTTGGGAACAAAGAAATATCTTCCCGAAAATCTTGATAAAACAGATGAGGTTGGGCAGGTAAACGGTCTTGCTTGGACTTCGGTCGGCGGTGTTATTATGCCTCTTGAGGTTATTACAATGGAGGGAAGCGGAAAGATTGAGCTTACCGGCTCGCTCGGCGATGTTATGAAGGAAAGTGCAAAGATTGCCGTTTCGCTTTGCAGAAGTATGTGCGAAAAATATAACATTGACAAAGAATTTTATAAAAAACTTGATTTGCATATTCACGCTCCGGAGGGGGCTGTGCCTAAGGACGGCCCGTCAGCAGGTGTTACCATGACAACCGCTATTGTTTCTACACTTATAGGACGTGCGGTTCGTCATGATGTGGCAATGACTGGCGAAATTACCTTGCGTGGAAAGGTTCTCCCTATCGGCGGACTTCGTGAAAAAACAATGGCAGCCTATAAAGAGGGAATGAAAACGGTTGTTATTCCATATGGCAACAAAGGCGACCTTGAAGAAATTGATGAGGTTGTTAAAAATTCAGTAGAATTTGTGTTTGCAAAGCGAATTGAAGATGTGCTGGAGGTTGCTCTCTGTCCCGTTAAAGATTAAAAAATTAATTTTATTATTTTTTAGAATTGGTCAATTTGTGCTGTTAAAAAAATTCAAATATTTCCCCGCCATTGGCGGGGAAACATTATAAGTAATAAATAAATTATGACAATAAAGGAGATTTTATGAATTACAACTTGGCAAAATTTCATGCGTCCTATGGTCTTTTAGAGCAAATTCCCAAATCCGACAGAATAGAAATTGCATTTTCGGGACGTTCTAATGTGGGAAAAAGTTCACTTATAAACAAAATAATGAATCGCAAAAACCTTGCAAGGGTTTCTTCCATGCCGGGGAAAACTATAACTATAAATTTTTATGACCTTGAGAATATTTATATTGTTGACCTACCGGGGTATGGCTATGCAAAGGTTGCAAAAAATGAAAAGGTTAGGTGGGCAAGCCTTATTGAGGGCTACCTTGGAGATGAAAGCAGAAATCTTATGCTGATTTTTCAGCTTGTTGATATGCGTCACCCGCCAACCAAAGACGACCTGCACATGATTAATTTTCTTATTGAAAACGAAATACCGTTTGTTATAGTCCTTACCAAAGCGGACAAGCTTAAAACTGGTGAGAAAAACGCAAGGCGAGAGGCTTTAAAAACCGAAATACCCTATTTTGACCAGATAACCGTTATTGAATTTTCGGCGGTGACGGGAGAGGGAGTAGAACAGATAAGAGAAATTATTGACGATATTGCAAGTGAAAATATTGAGGATATTGAGCAGGCGGAAGAACCAAAAGAATCAGAAACACAATCGACCGAGCAGACGTAAAAAATTATTAATATATAATAAGGCGACAGCTTGAATTTTGTTTAAATCTACAAAATTCAAATTGTCGCTTTACTTTTGCGTATTAATATGTTAAAATGATAATATGAAAATACGATAAAAGGAGCTTTGAATTTTATGGGTGAACATCATCATTCAAAAATTGATATAAATAATCTTTGCAATGCTTTTTTGTCCATGCAGTCGTCTGATGAGTGCAGGGCTTTTCTTAATGATTTATGCACTCCGCTTGAACTGCGTTCTATGGCACAAAGGCTGGAGGTTGCTTCCAAACTTAAACAAGGGGAAGTGTATAGCAAAATAGCAGGCGAAACAGGAGTTTCTACCACCACTATTGTAAGGGTCAACCGTGCTATGACAGACGGTGAGGGCGGTTATGAAATTGTGCTGAAAAGACTGGAGGAAAAAGATTGAGCGGATATAATAATTTTGCATTTGCCTATGATATTTTTACAAAGAATGTAGATTATAAAAACATGGCGGAATTTATTGCAGACAAATGCAGAAAGTACGGAAAGAATATTAATAATATTTTGGAAACCGCTTGCGGTACTGGTTCACTTGGGTTTGAACTGGAAAAGCAGGGGTTTAATGTTGTTTGCTCGGATATTTCCTCCGAAATGCTTATGGTTGCAACCAACAAAAAATATGAGTTAAAAAGCGAATGTATGTTTATCTGTCAGGATATGCAGGATATTCAGGTTGGTGTTAAAAAAGATTGTGTTGTGTGTGCTTTGGATAGTCTTAATCACCTTGAGAATTTTGAGGGGGTGGAGAGAACTTTTAAAAGCGTTTATAATTCGCTCTGTGAAAATGGACTTTTTATATTTGATGTAAATACTATATATAAGCACAAAAACGTTCTTGGAAACAATGCTTTTAATTTTGATTATGATGAGGGATTTTGTGCATGGCAAAATGAACTTTTAGATAACAATCAAGTTAAAATATTTTTGGATATTTTTTTGCCAGATAATAATAATTTATATGAAAGGATAAGCGAAGATTTTATTGAAACGGTTTATACCTGTGAGCAGATTGAAAAGGCACTTGAACAAAGTAGTTTTGAACTGCTTGCAAAATATGATGATTATACGGAAAATCCACCTTGCGAAACCACACAAAGGGTAGTTTATGTAGCAAGGGCAACAAGAAAGGAAGATTAATTATGGGAAGAATTGTTAGAACTATTTCAAAGGATGCTGCGGTTGTATGCTCGGCAATTGACGGACTGGATATTGTAAGCGAAATTGAAAGAATTAATAAATCGTCAGCGGTGGTTACTGCGGCAGCAGGTAGGCTTGCTATGGGCACTTCGCTTATGGGATTTGGTCTTAAAAACAAAGAGGATACTATTACTGTTAAACTTGCGGGAGGCGGACCTGTGGGCAGTCTTATCTGTGTGTCGGACAGTTATGGAAATGTTAGAATTTGTGTGCAGAATCCAATTGTTGAAATTCCGCTTAACGCTAAAGGAAAATTGGACGTTGCAGGAGCAGTCGGCAGGGACGGCACTATTACCGTTATAAAAGATATGGGACTTAAAGAACCATACACGGGGCAGGTGCCTATTGTAAGTGGTGAAATTGCCGAGGATATAACCGCTTATCTTGCAGAAAGTGAGCAGGTTCCTTCTGCTTGTGGACTTGGTGTGCTGGTTGCTCCAGATTTAAGCGTTAAGCAGGCGGGAGGATATTTAATACAAATACTTCCATTTGCAACTGATGAGTGTATAACCCAAATTGAGAACAATATTAAGAAAATGCAGTCGGTTACGACCTTGCTGGAGCAGGGCAAAACGGCTGAAGATATTGCAATGATGGCTCTTGAAGGACTTGAACCGAATGTACTTGATGATTTTGAGGTTGCCTATAAATGCGACTGTTCAAGAGAACGTTTTGAACGTGGTTTGATTTCGCTCGGCAAAAAGGAACTTCTTGCCCTTAAAGAGGAGCAGGACGGAATAACGGTAGAATGTAATTTCTGCGATAAGCTATACAAATTCACTAAAAATGATGTTGAAAAACTTATCAAAGAAGCTCAAAAATAATTTTTTGCAATTTTTTATATAGAAAATTTACACATAATAGCTTTAAAATAAAGTTTGTGCAATATTTTTGCTTAAAAACTATTGACAAATGATATTTTATGTGATATAATAATATACGTTGCAGGGAACGAAACACAAAAGAGTTGAGAAATCTGCAACGAGATGGGAGTATAGCTCAGCTGGGAGAGCATCTGCCTTACAAGCAGAGGGTCACAGGTTCGAGCCCTGTTACTCCCACC
>CANRLN010000010.1 GCA_947631445.1 uncultured Clostridia bacterium | reverse complement strand
ATGGGAGTATAGCTCAGCTGGGAGAGCATCTGCCTTACAAGCAGAGGGTCACAGGTTCGAGCCCTGTTACTCCCACCAAATGGCCTGGTAGTTCAGTTGGTTAGAACGCCGCCCTGTCACGGCGGAGGTCGTGGGTTCGAGTCCCATTCAGGTCGCTGGATTTATTCCAATCCGCCTCTGTAGCTCAGTCGGTAGAGCAGGGGACTGAAAATCCCCGTGTCATTGGTTCGATTCCGATCGGAGGCACCATAATTGCGGATTTAGCTCATCTGGTAGAGCACCACCTTGCCAAGGTGGAGGTAGCGAGTTCGAGCCTCGTAATCCGCTCCATTATAAAACGTCTGTGCAATAGTGCAGGCGTTTTTTTGTATATAAATTTAAGGGGGATTTTTTTATGATACATAATTTTCAGAAAATGCTGGATAATATAATTGAAAATCTGGGCGAAAGCAAACCTAAACTTTTGTTACATTGTTGTTGTGCTCCTTGTTCAAGCTATGTGCTTGAATATATTGCAAAATATTTTGAGATAACCTTGCTTTTTTATAATCCAAATATTTCCCCGAAAGAGGAATTTTTTAAACGCTATGAGGAACTTAAAAGCCTTTTAAATCAAATAGGAGAAAACAGTATTCAAATAATTTTGCCTGAATATAACCCCGATGAATTTTTTGAGATTGCAAAGGGACTTGAACAAGTTCCAGAGGGCGGGGAGCGTTGTTATAAATGCTATCGCTTGCGACTGGAGAAAACCGCCGAAATTGCGGGGCAAAAAGGCTTTGACTACTTTTGTTCCACACTGTCTATAAGCCCCTATAAAAACGCAAAGTGGCTTAATGAAATTGGCGAGCAGTTGGGGGAATTTTATGCCGCCCAGTATCTTCCAAATGATTTTAAAAAGAAAAACGGCTACAAACGTTCGATTGAACTTTCCGCAAAATATAATTTGTATCGTCAAAACTACTGTGGCTGTGTTTATTCAAAAATTGAAAGGGAAAAAGCGGAAAAAAGCTTGACATTATTCGATTAATTTGTTATACTTATTATAGAATATATTTGTTGTGCTTAGTTTAAATGTGCTGGGAGGAAAAATATGTCAACTTTTTTTAATAAAACCAATCTTAACGATAATGTTACTCTTTTAGAAATTTATGATAAAAAGTTTGTTAGCAATACCGTTGAGATAAAATTTGTAAGCCCTATAAACCGTTGTTGGCGAACCATTAAATCGCTTGTTGTGGCATTGCTCTCAACCTCTAATAAAAATTGCCCAAAAAGAATTGATTTTGAAAAAAAACAACTTGCCCTTTATGATTCGGCGATTGATTATGATTTTTATACAAGCGGAAACAATCAGATTGTAAAGCTTTCTGCAAAGTTTTTAAATCAGAAATTTGCTTTAAATGGCGATGTAATCGGCGAACAGGTTGTAAGAATGCTCCTTGACTGCATCTATAACCCTGATTTTTCGGGAGAGGCTTTTGAACATGAAAATATAGCTTCCAAAAAGCAGGCACTTATTGACGAGATAAACAACCGTGAAAATGACAAAATGGTCTATGCAATAAAACGTTGCCGTGAACTTGCCTTTAAAGGCGAGCCTTGCGAATATGATTGTTTAGGGAGCATATCCGATGTTGAGGAGATAACTCAAAAGCAAATTTTTCTTGCCTATAAATTTCTCATAAGTCAGTGTAAAGTTGAAATTGTGCTTGGTGGCGGAGATGACTTTACCAAAATAAAAAAAATGGTATGTGATGAGGTTTTGTCGCATGAAATTCATGGTGCTGGCGAGGTTGTATATAAAACTTATAGTCCGCTGAAAAATCAGCCGATTGAACTTACCGAATACAGCGATGTAAATCAAGCTAAACTGGTTATGGCGTTTAAGTCGGATTTAGATGATTTGTACGCCCACAAGATTACCAACGCAATTTTTGGCGGTTCGGTTACCTCAAAACTTTTTGTCAACGTTCGTGAAAAAATGGGACTTTGTTATTCCTGTTCGTCAGCAATAATCGAACACAAAAATACAATGATTGTTATCTGCGGAACAAACAAGCCAGCCGAGGCTAAAGCGGAAATATTAAGGCAGTTTGAGCTTATAAAAAATGGGGATTTTTCAAAACAGGATATAGATGTGGTTGTTAATATGCTCTGTTCGGGATTTATGTCCAACTATGACAGCCTTTATGCAATAAAAGAATGGTATTGCACCCAATATGCAAGGGGCGAAAGCTTTAAACCAGAAGATTTTTACAATATTTTCTCGGAAATTGACAAGGACAGAATTGTAGAATCGGCAAGAAGCTTTGAACTGGATACGGTGTATGTTCTTGACAAATTGGAAAACGGGGATAATCAGAATGGAGGGGAAAATTAATGGCAGACAATATAAGTGTAATATCATCTGACCTGCTTGGGGTGTCTTATGAGAAAATAAAGCACAAAAGCGGAACGGAAATTTATCTTTGGCAGATGCCCGAATTTACAACCGTTGAGTCCTATTTTGTAACCAAATATGGTTCTAATTATCAAACTTTTAAAACTAAAAATACCGAAGATTTTATAACCGTTCCCGAGGGAATAGCACACTATTTGGAACACAAGCTTTTTGAAAACGAGGATAGCGACGCTATGAATTTATTTGCCAAAACGGGGGCGTCCTGCAATGCCTTTACCTCAAAAGACATAACCGCATATTATTTTTCTTGCAACAGCAGGTTTGAAGAAAATCTTGAAATACTGCTTAAATTTGTGCAGAATCCTTATTTTACCGATGAGCTTGTAGAAAAAGAACGAGGTATTATAAGTGAAGAAATTAATATGTGTGACGATTCGCCGATAAGGCTTGAGATGAAAAACCTTTACAAGGCAATGTATGCAAACCACCCAATAAAAGAAGATATTGCCGGCACAATTGAATCTATTCAAAAGATAAATGCCGATTTGCTCTATAAATGTTACAATACCTTTTATAATCTTAACAATATGGCACTGTTTATTGCGGGAAATTTTGACCGTGACAAAGCCCTTGAAATCTGCGATAAATTTCTTAAACCGAGCGAAGATTTGCAGATTGAAGTTAAACTTCCCAACGAGCCGAGAGAGGTTTGCCAAAAAGAAGTTGTAGCCTATATGCCAATAAAATTACCACTATTTATGATAGGAATTAAACTTGAACCAAAGGACGGAAGAACCGAGGCAGAACGTTCAATTATAGCTGACCTTGCAATTTCAACCGTTTTGGGAAATGCAAGTGAATTTTATGAACAGATGCAAAAAGAGGGACTTTTAACCTGTCCTGTTGGCGGGCAGGCTTCCAGCGGAAAAGGCTATTCTAACCTTGTTATATATGGCGAAAGCAAGGACGCAAAGGCGGTTTCACAAAAGATTATTGAATGTTTTGAAAAGGCAAAAACCGAAATTAATGGGGAGCTTTTTGATATAAACAAAAAAAGAGTTTATGCCTCCGCTCTTACAGCTTCTAATGCGGTTTCAGGGTGCGTTGGAATGATGCTCAATTCTTTCTGCAACGATATTAACGCTTTTGAACTGCTTGAAATTGTTTCCAAGGTGACCTCCGAGCAGGTTAAGCAATTTATACAGGATAATTTTAAGGAGGAATGTATAAGCTTTAGCTATATTCTTCCACAGGAAAAACAATAAATATTTTATCGATTGTTTTCCGCCGTTGGCGGAAAGGCAACAGAAAATATTCAATAAAACATAAAGGAGTATATTATTATGGAACTTAAGCAACTTGATTTACAGACAAAAACTTACAGCTCGGACGAACTGGACAGCAAGGCTGGAGAAATCTGGCAGAGGGTAAAAAAATCTGGAGATGTTGTTATTGAGGATAAGAAAAAGGATAGTGCTATTCTTATTACTGGAATTGGTAGCGACAGCGACACAATACTTGACTATATGGCACTTTGCATTGCAATGAACGAACACCCCGATGTTATAAACCAGCAGGGTTACAGTCAGATGACAACCATTGACTCCAAGGTTAATTTCCTTAGAAAGTCCTTTGAAAAGGCAGGAATAAAGGTTGCCCTTTGCGACCGCAAAAACAAAGAAAATTTTGAAATTAAAAACTTTGCAAAAGCAGTTTGGAGAGCCATTAAAAAAGGAAAAATGGTGGAGCTTTCGGACGGCGAAACTACGGCGGTTGCAATAAACTGTAAAAGCGATGATGTCAAAAAATCGATTGAAATCGCCCAAAATGCAAGGGTTGAAATTGCAATGGAAAATCTTAGACTTAAGCTTAAGGAAAAAGGCGTTAATCTTAGCAATGAGGAAATAATTAAAATGCTTAAAGACACCGTGATGAAGGGAATGAAATAGTTTTGAACTTTACATCAAAAGCAGTATTTTTGGCAGAAAAGGTAAGCGATAAAATTCAAAGTGATGCCCTTGAAAATCCCGACAAGGTTTATTTTCCGAATTTCGGAACTGGCGATAATATTTTAAAGTCGGGTTTTTCAATAAATCGTGTGTTTGCAAACATAGGCGGTTTTGAAATTTATTGGTATGGGGTTATTATTACATTTGGTTTGCTTTTGGCTTTAATATATGGCTTTAAAAAAAGCAAGCAGGTGGGTTGCGACCCCGACCGTGTCACCGATGCTGTTGTGTTGGGAATTATTGGTGCGGTTATCGGTCTGAGAGCCTACTATGTTATATTCTCATGGGATAACTATGTTGATGAAACCGGCAGGGTCATGTGGGCGGAGATTTTTAATATCCGTGACGGCGGACTTGCTTTTTATGGCGGTCTTATTGGTGCAATTCTGGTTGGCGGAATAGTTGCAAAACTGAGGAAGTTAAGGCTTACCGCGCTGCTTGATGTGGTTGGTCCTTGCTTTCTGATTGGTTCTTGTATAGGCAGATGGGGCAATTTTGCCAATCAGGAGGCTTTTGGTAGCAATACCAATATGCCGTGGGGAATGTTTAGCTACTCAACCTATAAATATCTTTCAAATCATTCAAGCCAGTTGCTTGAAAAGGGTGTTGAGGTTGAACCGTTTGCCCCCGTTCACCCCTGCTTTTTGTATGAATCTCTTTGGTGTCTTGTTGGCTTTATACTGCTTCATTTATATTTTAAGCACAGAAAATTTGACGGAGAAGTATTTTTGATGTATATCGGCTGGTACGGATTGGGCAGAGCAATTATTGAGGGTTTCAGAACCGACAGTTTGTATATTATGAACATAAGAGTGTCCCAGCTTGTGGCAGGCAGTTTGTTTGTAATTTCTGTTGTTTTAATAATTGTATTTAGAAGTATTGTAAAGCGAAATGACCAATACCAATTTTTCTATCAAACAGATATTTCTAAAGCCCAGCTTGAACAAAGTAACAAGTATGATGAGTTTATGAAAGAAAAAAAAGAACTTAAGAAAAAAATTTCGCAAGCAAAACAAAACGGCGAAAGCTTTGCGGAATTTAAACAGGAATTGGATACAAAATATTCCTCCAAGGCACTTAAAGAATATTTAGGCAAGTAAAATAATTATGTTTGTTTCCCTGCTTTTTGCAGGGAAACAAAAAATTTTATTAATACATAAAATATTTTAATATTATGAAAGGAAAAATAAATATGAATATTATTGACGGAAAGGCTGTTGCACAACAGGTTAAGGATAAAATAGCGTCTGAAGTTGCAAGCCTTGAAAAAAAACCCGCACTTGCGGTTATTATTGTTGGGGACGACCCTGCTTCCAAAATCTATGTAAGAAACAAAAAGATTGCTTGTGAGCAGGTTGGTTTTAAATCGCTTGAGTATGCTCTGCCAGCTGAAACAACAACCAATCAACTTATTGAACTGGTGCAGACCCTTAATAATGATGATAATGTAAACGGAATACTTTGCCAACTTCCGCTCCCTAAGCATATTGACGAAAAGGCTATTATAAACGCTATCTCTCCCGACAAGGACGTTGACGCTTTTCACCCTGTCAATGTCGGAAAGATTATGATTGGCGAATATAATTTCCTTCCTTGCACCCCTGCCGGAGTTATGGAACTTATAAAATCAACCGGTGTGGAAATCAAGGGCAAAAAGGCGGTTGTTGTTGGAAGAAGTAATATTGTAGGAAAGCCAATGGCAATGCTATTGCTTGCCCAAAGTGCAACCGTTACAATTTGCCACAGTAAAACAAAAAATCTTGCACAGGAATGTAAAGAGGCGGATATTTTGGTTGCCGCTGTCGGGGTGCCTAAGCTTATAACAAAAGATATGGTAAAGCAAGGGGCAATTGTAATTGATGTTGGAATGAACCGTGACGAGAACGGCAAACTTTGCGGAGATGTTGATTTTGATAGCGTTAAGGACGTGGCAGGATATATAACCCCTGTTCCCGGTGGCGTTGGACCTATGACAATTGCAATGCTTATGAAAAACAATCTTAATGCTTATAAGCAACAAAATACTTAAGATTTTTTAAAGATAATTTCGGATTGGATAAAAGCGTTGTTTATATTTTATTGGAATATTGTTTTTTGCCCCGCCTATGGCGGGGTAAAAAATTATTTTGTAAAACATTAGGGTGAATTTTTATGATTGAATATAGAATTAAAGCTGAGCAGGCTATGCAAAAACTTATAGAGGGCAACAATAAATATGTTAATTCTTGTGGCGGGTGTTTTACCCAACAAAGGCGAACGGATACACTCCAAAACGGTCAACACCCCATTGCTATTATTATAAGCTGTTCGGATTCAAGGGTTGTTCCAGAGGCGATTTTTTCGGCGGATATAGGCGACCTGTTTGTAATACGTATTGCAGGAAATGTTGTGGACGACCACCAGCTTGGAAGCATTGAATATGCGGCGGAACATCTTGGTTGTGGTCTTTTGGTGGTGCTTGGGCATAATCATTGCGGGGCAGTGGACGCTGCAATAAATCATGAACCGTCAGGATACATAAAGTTTATAACCGATGAAATTTCAAAGGCTATTGGCGATGAAAAGGACGAATACAAGGCTTGTTGTCTTAATGCACTGCACAGCAAACAGATTATTGAAAGTAGCCTTGAAATTCAGCGAGATGAGAGAGAATATGGGTTAAGGGTTGTTACAGCTTTGTATCACCTTGAAAGTGGCAAGGTTGAATTTTTGGATAAGATTTAGGAGAAAAACATGGAAAAGGAACAGGAATTTCTTACAATACAAAATAGCCTTAAAGAAAAAATATCCCTTAAGGATAGTTTTGACAAGAATAATATTAAAAATGTTGCAGGGGTCGACCTTGCCTATTGGCAGGACGAAAACGGCAAGGAACAGGCGGTTTGTTGCATAGTTGTAATTGATTATATATCCCATGAAATAGTTGAAAAAAAGCAGTACAGTGGCAGTATAACCGTGCCTTATCTTTCTGGATTTCTTGCTTTTCGTGAGCTTCCGCTTATGCTTGAAACGGCAAAACTGCTTGAAAGTGACATAGATGTATTTATATTTGACGGCAACGGTTATCTTCACCCACGTCATATGGGACTTGCCACCCATGCGTCTTTTTATCTTAACAAGCCTACTTTTGGAATTGCCAAAAGCTATTATAGGGTGGATAGAAAAACCGACTATATTGAGCCAGAACAACAAGCAGGAGCATATACAGATATTGTAATTAATGGCGAAGTTTACGGCAGAGCTTTAAGAACCCTGCAAGGAGTAAAGCCGGTGTTTGTTTCGGTGGGCAATAATATTTCGCTAAATACCGCTTGCGAAATGGCAACTGCTCTTACCAACAAGCAAAGTCACATTCCCATTCCTACAAGATTTGCTGACCTGCAAACCCATATTGCAAGGGCGGAAATACAAAAACTATAAAAAATTATCCCCCGTTTTTGTAAACAGGGGATAAAAAATTATTTGCAGAAATTTTCAATGTAGTGTTCAATACAATGATTTACAATATCCTTTGCTTCTTGGTGGTCTTTAACATCATCAATTACAGTATCCTTGCCCTCAAGCTGTTTATAAACTGTAAAGAAATGTGACATCTCTTCAAAAATATGCTGGGGAAGTTCGGAAATATCTGTATATTTATTATATGTTGGGTCATTTTGCGGGATACAAATTATTTTTTCGTCAGCAGCTCCATTGTCAAGCATCTTAATAACCCCTATTGGATAGCACTGCACCAGCGACATTGGCTCAAGGGTTTCGGAACACAAGACAAGTACATCAAGGGGGTCGCCATCGTCGGCATATGTTCTGGGAATAAAGCCATAGTTTGCTGGATAGTGGGTGGAAGTGTAAAGTATTCTGTCCATTCTTAAAAGACCGGTTGCCTTGTCCAGTTCATACTTTACCTTGCTACCTCTTGGAATTTCGATAACGGCAGAAAAACTATTAGAAGTTACCATTTTTGGGGAAATATCGTGCCATATGTTCATAAAAAAACGCTCCTTAAAATTTTTACTTTAATTTATTATACAACAAAAGGAAGAAAAAATCAAGGGGTTTTTGAAAAAATAATTGAAAACTCATAAAAATTTTTCTTAAAATATATTTATGCTGTTGTAAAAGTGTAAATAAAAAAATATTATTTTTATATTGACTTCGGTTGAAAAATGTTGTAAAATATAATTAAGAAATTCAAGATGGGGGAGAAAAAATGGAAAAGAATAAAAAATTTTTGAAAAGACTGAATGTTTTCACAGCTTTGGCGGTGGCTTTGCTTGTGTACCTGCTTGTATGGCTTTGGTTTTGCAAAGATGGCAGGCTTTGCGAGAAAAAATATTATAATGTGGTGAAAAATTATTTTTCGGCGGTGGGCGAAAGAAATTTTGATAAATATATCGGCTGTTTTGATGAAAACACAAAAAAAGAGTATATATTGCAAAAACAGGAAAAAAAACTTTCAGACAGCGAATATATGCAGTGGCTTTATAGTGATTTTTCAGAAAGTTATGGAAAGGACTACAATGTTTTGGTCGAGATTGTTGGAGATAAGCAGGAGGATAATTTTTATATTGTTACAGCGAACGTTATTGTGGAGGGAAACGGTAGGTCGGATAAGGTTACTTATAATTGCTATGTCTGCAATAGCGGAAAAAAATATTATATTGCAAATATAGAAGATATTTCGGAAATTGCATAAATAAAAAGATTGGGGAGATAAAAATGAAAAGAAAAATATTGGCTTGTCTGCTTGGATTTTTAATGCTTTTTTGTTCCTGTGCCTTTGAGGATAAAAATTCATTGCCAAAGATTATACAAGATAAATCGGCAGTTAATTCAACCGATGGTTTGCTTTATGGCTTTTCAATAAATTGTGACAAGGGCAATCCCACAAATGGTAGTTTTACAGTTAATGCTAAAAATATAAGTGAGGATATTATATATTCGGGAAAATATATGGTAGAAATAAAATATAAAGATGTTTGGTATACACTAAAAACCGCCGTGCCAATAAGTGCATGGATTACAGACAGTTTTTATCTTAAAGACCAAACAGGTTTTAATATAAATTGGCAGGATATTTACGGAAGCTTGCCCAATGGCGATTACAGAATAATTTTTGATATAAGCTATAAAAATACGCAGTATAATATAGCGTCAGAATTTAGCATTACAAACAGTTTGGCGTTAAAATAATGCCTTTTTCGCTTTACTGCTTTAAGTTAGGATTGTAAAAAAAGCCTGTTGCAATATAAAAAATATTTTTGTATTCCCCGCCTATGGCAGGGAATACAATTAATAAAAATAAGCAAATATTAATGTAATTGATTAGGGTCTATTTTTGCTTGCTGTTGAATAGAATATACTAAAAACCTAAGGAGGAATTTTTATGGCGGACATTCAAGGCAAGCACAGTTTAATGCTGGAAAACCGAAGAAAACTTACCCTTTCGGGAATAACCGATGTAGACAGCTTTGATGAACGAGCGGTTTGTCTTTTTACCCAGCTTGGCGAACTTACAGTGCATGGAAACAATCTTCATGTAAACGAGATGAGTGTTCAAACGGGAGATATAACTATTGAAGGGGATATTTCTGCTCTTGTTTACGGTGACAAACAGCAGACTAAAAAACTTGGATTTTGGGGGAAAGTCTTTAAATGAACGGACTGAAAACATTAATGCAATACGGTGTTTCCCTTGAAGTAATGCTTTTTTGGAAAGCGTGTGTGTTGGGAGTGGCACTGGGTGTGATTTTTGAAGTGTTTCATACACTGAGGAGGTTGATAAAACATTGTTACTTGGCTGTATTTTTGGAGGATTTCGTCTATTGTTTGTTCTTTTCCTTTATATTCTATTTTTACTCTCAGATGCTTGCACGAGGGGACTTACGATTTTTTATTTTGTTCGGAATGATTATAGGGTTTGCAGTTGAACGGGCAAGTTTTGGGGCATTGTTTGATTTTCTGGTGTTAAGATTTATTGTAAGGATAAAAAATATTCTGATTGGATTTATAAGGCGAATATTTGTTTTTATAGCCAGACCAATAAAAAAAGTTTTGCTTATGCCAATAAGGCTTCCCAAAAAAAGGGTTAAAATTAATTTTAAAAAGTCAAAAACCGAAAAAGCAACCCAAACCATTTGAAAATTTTAGCTATGTTTTCCCTGCATTTGTCAGGGAAAACATAGCAATTTTTTAAAGCTTATTAACTGTATTCCCGCCCACAGTAGAGAATATCAAAATATTTTAGTATCGTTAAAGGTTTTTTTAAAGTTAAATATATCTTGTTGGTTTGCAGTAAAATAACTGTAAAAAAATTGGAGAATTGACCATAAATATTTACAAAATTTAATGGGTTTATTTATGCAAAATATATAAATTTTAAAAAATAAAAGTTTTTTTTGAAAAAGCACTTGAAAAATGCGTATAAAATGTAGTATAATAAAAATAGTGTTATATAAGTGTGCAAAAGAGGTGCTATTTTTGAACAAAGGTTCGGATAAAAAAAATAAAAATCTTAAAAAATTTCGTAAGCTTTTTATAAAAGACTCGGAGAAAAAATTTGACATCAGAAAAACGGATTTTGAGCAGGAAGGTGAAGATATTGAAATTGCAACACCTGCACAAAAGATAAAAAAAGTTGCGTCAGGGTGGTATAAGCCGGTGCTTTGGATTGGATTTACCTGCTTTATACTGTTTGCACTTGCAACCATTATTGTTGACCAGGTTAAAATTGCTCAGTACAAAGAACTTAACACAGAGGTGCAACAGCAGATAACAAGGCAACAGCAGGAGCATGACGAATATATGCGTCTTTTGGGTTCGGACGACGATGAATATGCTTTTATTGAAAAAATTGCTATTGACCGGTTGGGTTATGCCTATCCAAGCGAACGCAGATACTATGTTATTTCCGACGAATAACCAGCGTCGTAAAAATTAAATCTAATAAAATTTTATGTAAAGGAAAAGGAATTTTTTTATGCAACTTCAAATCGGAAACATCTATGAAGGCAAAGTAACCAAAATTATGGCTTTTGGAGCATTTGTTGAAATTGAAAAGGGAACAACGGGAATGGTACATATTTCAGAGGTGGCAAACACCTTTGTAAACGACATTAACGAGTTTTTAAAAGAAGGCGATACTGTTAAGGTTAAGGTTTTGTCGATTGATGAAAAAGGCAAGGTTAGCTTTTCAATAAAAAAAGCATTGCCCGAAAAGCCTAAGCAGTCGGGTAGATTTAATGATAGAAACGATAGAAATGATAGAGGCGACAGAAAAAACGACAGGGGCAATAGAGGCGACCGCAAGGGCGGGGATTACCGCTCCAAAGCGAATGACAGCTATGCCACGACGGGTGTTGTCCCTCCTCCGCAATTCTATACTCCGAAAAAAAGTAGTGATGAAAGCTTTGAAGATATGCTAAGCAAATTCAAGGCAGACAGCGAGGTCAGAATGTCCGAGCTTAAGCATATTACCGAAAATAAAAGACGTTCTCCGTCCAGAAAAAAATAATAAAAAATATCCCTTTTCTGCCCGAAAAGGGATTATTTTTTTTAAACAAGCGGTCTGCCGTTGGAGTCGGTAAAATTGCCATTGATAATTCTTATAAGGTCAACAATCGTTCCTATTCCAAACAATCCGCCAGTACAGAGATAGAGTATTCCTGTGCCGATTTTTCCGGTATAAAATCTGTGAATACCAGCACAACCACAAAAGCCTAACGCTGCTAAAACTGCTGCAATCGTTTTGTTTTTGGGACTGGGCATTACACCGTAATTACCGTTCATATTATTGGTTTGATTATAGATATTATAATTATTAACATTCATGTTCGGCTGATTTTGATAGAAATTGTTTGGGGGCGTTTGTTGATAGCCCTGCTGTGGAAAACCGTTCATATTCGGCATAACATTTGGATTGTTTGGGTATAAATTATTATTTGGATAGGGGTTGTATGGGTCTGGCTGAGAGTAAGGGATATTTCCCGTCTGGATAAAGGGATTCTGCTGTTGTTGATAAGGGTCAACCGTGGTTGTTTGCGGAGGTGGTTGGTAAGCAGTCGCTGTTTTATCAGGATTTGAAAGTTCTCCGCAATAGGGGCAGTATTCCCCATCGTATAAAGCTCCGCAGGTGTTACATTGGTTCATAGTGTTATTGTCCTTTCTTTTTTATAATTTTTATAATAAAGAGTAGTTTTATAATAATTATACAACTTTTATTTTAATTTGTCAATATCTAAAAAAGAAAAATTATTTTTATTTACACAAATACTTTTAACATTTTCTATGTAGTAGCTAATAATTATAAATTTATCGGTTTAAAGTTGAATGTTTGAAACATCAATTTCACCATTTATAAGTTTGGGGAGCAGGGTGTCACGGAGTTGGACAAGTGAATTTATTTCAAAGCAGTTATTTGAAATAATAGCGTAAATTGGTGATATAACATCGATATATTCTTTTAATAATTCATCATTTGGAATTAATATCTCTATGCTTTCAATATTTTGTTTATTGATATGTTGCTGTGCCCCACCTGTTTGATGGGAAATAATTTCATTGATTTTAGATTTTATAAATGGATAAATGAATTCGTATGGCATTTTTTCGTTTGGAACAATACCAACTACCGACTGGTTAGCACAACTATCAATTTCCAATAGACTAACTTGTCCCAACGTTGCACCCGTTATTGCCAATACCGTGGTTTTGGCAGGTAACAATTTTGTTGCTGAACGATTTAATCCTTCTTTTGTAATATATTCACTTGGTGATGTTATCCTAAATCGATTTATTTCTCCTGAGTTAATCCAAGCGATATTACCATTCCAATATTCAGGTTTTGCTCTGCTTGGTGTACCACCTAATAAGCAATCACAAATATCACCTAATTTTCCAATTTTCCAATCGCTTGGTATAACCCCACCAAACGGCTCAAAATCCACAAACCACGATTTAAAAATTGCCTTTGCTTGCTTCTCCAAATTATTATTTATTTTATTATTAAGCTCTATTTTGTCGTCAAGGGATTTTAAAATAGATACAATTTTATTTTGAGTGATTATATTTGGCAAGGTAATCAATTCATCTTCAATAGTTTTTACAGAAATATTTGCTTGACTTGCACTTCCTGTTGCTTTAGAGGCTAAATTATAAAAATTTTCATATACTCTAAAATAATAATATACATAATTTGAATTTATATTTATATTTGTTATAAGTTTACAAACTCGTTGATTAAGTAATGCTGTTTCATTATGATTATATAATGAAACTCTACCAACCCAACTTAACGGATTATTTTTATTTACTGGGTCGCCAGTAAGTGCAAATAAAACATCACCATTATTTATAATAAATTTTTCATTATCTTTATTTATATCTATATCAATTGTTGCAGTATCTTCAAAAAATTTAACTACTCCATTCTTTAATTCTTTTATTCTTATTATTTTGTATTTACCATTTTTTTTAAAATCTTTTGATTTGAAAGCAAATCCATTTTGAAATGTTAAAAAATCTCCAATCCTAACTTTTTTCCATTCTCCCATACTAACACCGCCTTATTTTATAATAATTTTATTATAGCATATTTTAATTAAAAATTCAATAGATTTTTAAAATTCAGAAAAACCCCTTTACTTTTTACAAAAAAAATGTTATAATATTTTTATAGTAATATTATATCTTAGAAAAATTTAGGGAATGGGCAATTTGTGTTGCTAAAAAAATCTTAAGTATTTCCCCGCAGTAGGCGAGAAAATACTGTAAATAAAAAATAATATAAACAACACTATTATCTACATCTAAATTTAGGATATATAAATTAATAATATTATTATATGCAAAGATAAAAACGCAATATGCTTTTTGGCATTAGAGTCGGTAGGTAGCCCGACCGTCACAATTTTTTGATATTTTTGTGGTAAGTAACCTTCTCCTCCGGGGTTGTCCATTCTTTGCCTTTAAAATTAATTTAGGAGGAATTTTAATGGGCAAAGTTATAGGAAAATTGACCTTTTATTTTGAAAAGCCATTTTGGGTGGGCTTTTTTGAGAGATGGGAAGATGGAAGATTGGCAGTGTGTAAGTTTACTTTTGGAGCAGAACCCAAAGACGCTGAAATTTACGATTTTATTCTGCATAATTATAATAATTTGAAATTTAGCAGTGCGGTTGAAAGCGATATAAAAGATAAAAAGATTAACCCAAAACGTATGCAGAGAGAGGTTAAAAAGCAGTTGCAAAACAGAGGAATTGGCACAAAATCTCAGCAGGCATTGCAACTTCAAGTGCAACAGAATAAACTTGAGCATAAGCAAAACAACCGCAATAAACAACAACAGGATAAACAGCGAAAATTTTTGTTGAAACAACAAAAAAGAAAGGATAAACATAGAGGGCATTAATTTAAAGGGGGGTATAAGGAGCGTTGCTCCTCGCTCCAAAATAGGGGAGTGTTGAGAGGTGAAATCCCTCCAAAAAAAAATTTTTATTACTTGTTTTCCCTGCCTTGTGTGGGAAAATCAAAAAGGAAAAATTAACATGAGAGAATTTATTATTTCAGACAATGACGCAAACCAACGACTTGATAAGTTTTTGCAAAAGGCTGTACCACTGCTTGGTAAATCGCTTATGTATAAATATATACGCATAAAGCGAATTAAGCTTAATGGCAAAAGGTGCAGTTTTTCGGATAAATTAGAGGTCGGAGATACCATTAGTTTATATATAAATGATGAATATTTTGAAAAGCCTAAATATGACTTTTTAACCAGTGGTTCAGAACTGGATATTGTCTTTGAGGACGAAAATATTATAATTGTAAACAAGCCAACAGGCTTGGTGGTTCATGCGGACGAACAAAATTCGGCAGATACGCTTATTGGGCGAATACTAAAATATTTCTATGAAAAAAAAGAATATGACCCGCAAAAGGAAAATTCCTTTGCTCCCGCTCTTTGCAACCGCATTGACCGTAACACTTCTGGTCTTGTGATATGTGCAAAGAATGCAGAGGCACTAAGGGAACTTAACGAGATTATAAAACAAAGATATATTAAAAAAGAATATCTTTGTGTTTGTGTCGGCAGTATTCCCAAAAAGCAATTTAGTATAGAAGGCTATCTTTTTAAAAACGAAAAAACAAAACTTGTTTCAATTTATGATAAGCCAAGAAATGGTGCAAAAAAAATTATAACCAAAGCTGAACTTTTAAAATCAAACAACAATCTTTCATTGTGTAGGGTGGATTTGGTAACCGGCAGAACCCACCAAATAAGGGCAAGTTTTGCACATATTGGTTTTCCTCTTTTGGGGGACGGCAAATATGGAAATGGGCAAGCAAACAAAAAATATCATGTTAAAACGCAGGCACTTCATTCTTATAGCATGAAATTTGAGCTTTCGGGCAAACAGCAGGATTTTCCTTTGCTTGCTTATTTAAATCAGCAACAGTTTTTTGCACAAAAGCCTTGGTTTTTAAAATATTTTGATTGATTATAAATATATAATCTTATGGAGTGATGAATAACATATGTCAAAAAAAATAAAGCAAAAAGAACCGGCTGTTTTTGTGATATTCAAACTTATTATGATTGCTTTTTTTATGTGGTCTGGTTTTTTCTGGGGCATTGTTACAGCTTTGGGAATACAGTTTGGCTATATTTTCGGAGAGGATTATTTGTATATTCCAAAAACGGTCGCATGGGAATTGCTTGCTGGTGATGCGGTTCTTGTGGTGGCAATTGTAATTGCTTTTTTTAGAAAATATATAATTTCTTTTGCTTTGCAGATTGCAGGGTGTGTTATATATCTTAAAGGGGCAAATCCCATTATTTTGGGACTTGAGCAGTTTTTTAAAGACCATACGGCAACCGATTCGAGTGGCAGAAGTCTTGAAGCACTCCCCAAAGAATATATGCTAAGGCATTATCCTATTGCGGGGGTTGCGGTTTGCGGGCTTATACTTGTGGTTTTACAAATTATATTTTGCATAATAAAACGCAGAAAGCAAAAGCAGGAGGCGGACAATGCACCGGTTAAAAGCATTATAGATTAATTTGGCAGATAAAGTAATTTATTAAAGGAGAGATTTTTTATGGCAGTAAATCAGGATGGATATGTATGGGTTGGAAAAAAATGTACCTTTTTGGGACTTCCCCTTTCTTTTACCAAATATATTCTTGATGAAAACAAACTTATAACCAGAAAAGGTTTTTTTAACGTTGAAGAAGATGAGATTGAAATATACAGAATTTATGACAAAAAGCTTAAACTTCCTTTTTTTCAGCGTTTGTTTGGTTGCGGAACAATAGTTTTGTATGTCAGGGGCGACCACGACACTCCTGAAAAGGTTATACAGTCGGTTAAAAACCCAAGAGATGTTATGAACAAGATTGATAAGCTTATTAATGACCATAGGGATAAATATAATATAAGGGGTAGAGATATGACCAATCCCGAATATCCTAATGGAGAGGCAAACCATGAAATATGATATTGATTTTAAATATTTTCCTCAAAAAACAGAAATTCCGACATCGGCGGTTGAAAAGGGTATGAATGTTCTGTATTATGGCGTGCTTTATTACATTATGGCAGGCTATGACGACACCGCACTTGTTGCCTCTTTGCTTGAAATAGAGGAAAAAAAGGTTGTCGAGGGGTTTAATTACTTTAGTGATAAGGGAATAATAACCTTAAGCAACCCACGAACCCCCGAAAAGGTTGTAGAGGAAGATAAAAAACAGGAAAAGAAAGGTGAAAAGAAAAAATATGTGCTTAAGCTTTATCCTAAAGATGTTAAAAATATTGTAGCTGAAAACTTCGATTTGAAAATGCTTATGGACAATCTGCAAATGACCCTTGGAAGACCAATAAAAGATTCAGAAATGGTCGGTTATATAGACATATACGAAAATTGCCAGATGACCCCCGAGGCAATAATACTAATGGTTGGATATTTTAAGGAACTGGGTAAAACCTCTATGGCTTATATATCAAAGGTGGCTTATGACTGGGCTTATCAGAATATTACTTCTTACAAACAGGTGGAAGAAAAAATACAGGAAATGGAAAAAAACAGGAGTTTTGAACAAACGGTTATTAGGATTTTTGCAATAAAGGCAAACAAGCTTTCGGAAAATCAATCTAAAATGTGTGAAAACTGGCTTAAAATGGGGATTGATAACGAGCAAGTCCTTGAATATGCTTACAACTGTTGTATGGACGGAACGGGCAAGAGTTTTAGTTGGTCTTATGTTAATAAGGTTATTACCAATTGGGCGGAAAATGGAGCATTTACACTTGAAAAAGCAAAAGAGGCACAGGAAAAACACAAAGAGGAGCAGGAAAAGAAATATAATAAAATTTCTGGTAATAAAAATAAAAAGAAATTTAAATATTCTGGTGCGTTTGATACTGCCGAAGATTTCGGAGATTATGACGGGGAATTTAAATCAGGTTCTCACTTTGAAGATGAATGGACAGATGAAGATTATGATATATTTGAAGATTAATTTTTATTAATATATAGGGAGTAAAAAAATATGAAATATAATCAAGAAATTTATGAAAAAGCAGAACAGGAATTGTTGCAAAGAAGAACTATTGCCAACAATACCCAAAAAGAACATGAAAAAGAAATTGAATGTAGTTTTCCATATATATATGAGCTTTTTAAAAAAAATAAAAATTCTGTTGCAAACGCCTTTGCTTTTTTGGGGGCAAATTCAAAACAAGAACGCAAACAAGGTTTAAATAATTGGAAGCAACAAAGGGCAAACACAGAAAAAGAAATGCGACAGGAACTTGTAAAAAGAGGCTATCCTGCTAATTACCTTGATGTAAATTATACCTGCCCAAAATGTGAGGATAATGGATATAAAGAAAGTTATATGTGTGATTGTCTTAAAGAATTATTAAATTTATATTTATCTCAAGAGATTAACCAAAAGAGTAGTATAAAACTTAGAGATTTTGAGGATTTTAATTTAAAATATTATTCTGATGAAGAAGATTCTTATAAACTTGGTGTTTCTATTAAGGAACATATGCAAGAAGTTTTTAAACAGTGTAAAACATACGCTGAGGATATGGCAACAAAAGGTACGTCTAAATCTTTAGTATTTTGTGGTGAAACAGGTCTTGGAAAAACTTTTTTGTCTGCTTGCATTGCCAAAAGGGTGTTGGAAAGTGGCAAAACAGTAATTTTTAATAGCTGTGAAAATATTATGGGAGAAATAGAAACGGAAAATTTTTCAAGCAATAGTGACAAACAATATGTTGAAAGCGTTATTAACTGTGACCTGCTTATTATTGACGACCTTGGGGTAGAATTTAAATCTCCCTTCTCTCAATCTGCTTTGTATAATATAATAAACAGTCGAATTAATAAAGAAAAACCAACTATTATTTCTACCAATTATGCTATAACTAAAATTCAAAAAAATTATGGAGATAGATTGGCATCAAGACTACAAGGGGAATATAAATGGCTTCGCTTTGTTGGCGAAGACATTCGCTCTAAAAAAAAGAAAAAATAAAAAAATTCGCCATATCGGAGAAAAACCGATGTGGCGTTTTTTTGCTGTCTTGCTCTTAAAACAGACTTAATATTGCTATAACCAAAATTAATCAGAATATTTTTGGTTAAATTCCTGCATTTTCTGTTGTATTTTTTCCTGCGACATAGCCTCAATTTCATCATCGTGAGGGTCAAGCTCCTTTGAGTGAATATCCTGCCGTTCAAAGTTTTCAATTGCATCAAGGTCGCTTTGGGTAAGACCAGCAATTTCATTGTCAACAGGAATAGCCATATTGCTCATTCGGGTGCTGTCAAAATTCTGCATTATATCCGAAAGCTCATCGCTTGAAACCTGACTTATATTATATTCGGCGTTTTCTTCGGCAATTCTTCTTGCCACCGATTTATCCAGTTCGCCCATACCGCTTGAAATTTCCGATTCATCAATAGCCGTGAGTTCCTGCTGATGTGACTTAACAAACCTTTCATGTTCAATTTTATAATCAGCATCAAACTGTTGCTGTGCCTTTTCCACCTCGGAAGTGTCAATAGGATTGCTGTCATAATAATGATAGTCCTTCTCGGCAGGCTTGGCGGCAAGTTCATCTTCAAGTTGTTTAAGTCTTTCTCTTACCTCCTGCGGGTCGATGCTCTTAAGGCTTTGGGGTTGAGCAGATTCTTGAGATTTTCTTTCTTTGGCAAGCTTGGATTCAAACTTCTGATTGAATATATCCTCTGGGTTGGTTGCCGGTTTGGAAGCCGGAGCGGTTGGGGTTGGCTGTGTTTTGGGTGCAAATTTTTTAAAAAGTCCCATGAATAAATCCTCCCTTTTGTTGTTTATTTTAGTTTATAGCAATCTCATAAATAAATGATATTGTTATAACAAACTTTAAATTAAATACAAATTCAAAAAAATTGTGATTAATTTATAGTTATTAATTCAATTATACACTATTTTTATGAAAAATGCAATTACAATATTGTAAAGATTTATATTTTTCTGTTGCCGTTTTGTAATATATATAGTTGGATATATACATAAAAGACTATGTAATTTTGGTAATATGCAACAAATATAGTTGAGTTAATAATAAATACATAAATTAGTAACAAAAAGTTGATTAAATACAGGTGGAAATTTGATATAATAGTTATAGTAGTACAATTTTAAATTGTAAAATAATAGGAAAGATTTAGTTTCAGATATTTTTTAATATCTTGAAGTGAAATTTAAGGAGGAGTTTTTTGTGGGTAATTTAGTATTGGGTATCACAGCAACCGAACTGTTCGCCTGCAACCCATACAGAATTTTGAGTATTCCTGTAAACTGCACACAGGAAGAATCAAGAAGGGCGTATAATCGTTTGGGCGAAATGTGTAACACGGGCGAAATTTCAAATTTTGTAGGTCAGTTTGATAGTCTTGCACTTCCGCAGACAACAAGAGATTTGGATTCTATTAAAACAGCTTATGCCAAGCTTGCAAGCAATGGTTATCGTTGTTTTGCATATGCGGACAATGCTTTTGCAATTCCGCTTACCGAAGATGATATTGAACTTAACCTTGACAACATCACCTGCTATGACTGTTTTTTAAGATGTTATATGTGGCTGGTGGTAAACGACAGAACCCTGCAACTTAAGGCACATTGGATTAAACTTGCAAGGTACATAGACACTATGATTCAAAGTCCTTCTAACAAGTGGGCAGAATATTTTGACCATCGTTTCCCTAAAGAGATGATAAGCAGTTCGGTTCTTTCGGCTTTTCACAAAACCTTCTGCGATATTATTCTGCTTCCGCTTAAAGAGATGATAAGAGGTACAATGCGTTGCACCACCGCCAGGGATATTATTGCAGGAGCAAGAATTGATATAAATGCAGAGGTTGCTCCCTGTAATGTAGCTCGTTCAAGATATTCAACCGAAAAACTTGCTTTTGCTTATAAGCCGGGTGAAGAACAGATGGCGGAAGATTTTGTTCCAGAACCTCAACCGACAGTAAACAAGTTTGAAAAGATTGAAACCCCTTTACAAGCAAACGAGATTTTTAACGAAGCACCTAAACCAACAATTGCAGAAGAAGAAAGTGTTGTTGCAAACACTGCTCCTCAAACAGTTCAACAATCACAGTATCAGCAACAACCAGTTGAACAACCACAGTATCAGCAACAGCCGGTTCAACAGCCACAATATCAGCAACAACCGGTTGAACAACCACAGTATCAGCAACAGCCGGTTCAACAACCACAGTATCAACAGCCACAATATCAGCAACAGCCGGTTCAACAACCACAGTATCAACAGCCACAATATCAGCAACAGCCGGTTCAACAGCCACCTGTTTCTGATGAAAGAACTGTTTATAATCAAGAGGCAAACAAATATAATGTTTCCACCAAGGACAACAGCTATAAAACCAAGGGCAACACAAGTCTTTTGGACGGTATCGGCAATAATGACGATATTTCCACCGGCTCAACCGGAAACGAAAGGGTAAGCCTTGTTTCGGACGCAGACGAATCTAACATCTACACCGACGCACTTGTTCAGATGCTTAAGGCTAACCGCTCCCAGCAGATGAGAAATATTGATACAAGAGTTGCCTTTAACAATGGCGACAATGAGCTTAAGGCAGAGGAAACTCCTGAACTTGCAATGTCGGCGGTAAATCTTTCGCTTCGTGACGATTCTCAGCTGGATTCGCCTTATGCCTTTTCGGAAGATGATGGAACAACCAAAAGAAACCTTAAAGATTTAAACATTGATGAAATGATTAACCCTAAAGTTCCTTATACTTCTACAAGGGATACTTCTATTGCTGATATGGTTGATAAGTTAAACAATCCTGAAGAACGCCTTACCAAGCAGGGTGTAAGTGCGTTTAATGCTATAGTTAAGATTGGAATAGTTGCTATTGCTATTGCTGCAATCGTAGTTATTGTAAATCTTGTTTAATATGATTTGGTGTCAAAAGGTTAAATCTATTGGGAGTTGCTTATAATTTTTTGTATTTGTAGTGTTTCCTCGCCTACGGTGGGGAAACACTCGAGATTTTTTAAGCAATAATATATTTTTTTGCAACGCAAATTGACCGGTCCCAACCTATTGATGAATGAACAAAAAAACTGTTGTATTTTTGTAAATACAACAGTTTTTGTTTTAATAAGCTTCTATTTTATATCCTATTCCCCAGACGACTTTTATATATTTTGGGTCTTTGGGGTTTATTTCTACTTTCTCTCGGATATGCCTTATATGAACCATAACGGTGTTGTCTGCACCATATCCCTCCTCGTTCCAGACTTCACGGTAAATTTCGTCAGCCGAAAAAACCTTGCCCGGATTTTTCATAAGCAGTTCGGTTATTTTATATTCTGTGGCGGTAAGCTTGATAATCTCTCCGTCCACCGAAAGCTGTTTGGACTCAAGGTCAAGACGCAGTCCCGAATTTATAATTATATTTTCGTTGTTCAGCTCCTGTTCGTTTTGAGCCGACCCCAACACAAGATAGCGTCTTAAATTAGAACGAACCCTTGCCACCAGTTCAGCCGGATTGTATGGTTTGGTTATATAATCATCTGCCCCCATGCTAAGTCCAAGAACCTTGTCGGAATTTTCCGATTTTGCCGAAAGCACAATAATCGGAATGTTTTTCTTCTGCCTTATCTGCATCATTGCCGAAAGACCGTCCAGTTTTGGCATCATAACATCTATTAAAATAAGGCTTACATTTTCGCTTACAACCTTGTCCAGTGCGTCCAGTCCGTCAAAAGCTTGAATGGTTTCAAATCCCTCTATTTCCAGCAGTCTACATATTGCATATACAATTGTTTGGTCATCATCAACCACCAGAATTTTCCCATCATTTTTCATTTTGTTTTGCTCTCCGATTATAGTTTTATTTTTTTATGCAACCGCTTTCAACCGCTGCTTTTGCCACAGCGTCTGCCACAGCATTTGCAACCGAGCGGTCAAAAGCATTGGGCAGTATGAATTCAGCATTAAGCTTATCATCACTAACACAGCCTGCAATTGCTTTAGATGCTGCAATTTTCATTTGTTCGTTTATGTCGGTTGCTCTTACTGATAATGCACCCTTGAAAATTCCGGGGAATGCAACAACATTGTTAATCTGGTTTGGAAAATCGCTTCTACCTGTTCCAACAATAAATGCTCCTGCTACCTTTGCCTCGTCTGGCATAATTTCGGGGGTGGGGTTTGCCATTGCAAAAACAATAGGTTTGTCGTTCATGCTCTTTATCATTTCGGGGGTGAGCAGTTTTGGTTTTGAAACGCCAATAAACACATCAGCATTTTTAACAGCGTCGGCAAGATTGCCCTTTTTGTGGTTTCTGTTTGTAACCTTTGCAATTTCTTCATGTGCCTTGTTTTCATAGGTTTCTTCTTCGGTCAGGATTCCTCCTATATCCACCATTGTAACGTTTTTAACGCCAAGTGAAAGCAGGAATTTACAGATTGCAATACCTGCCGAACCTGCTCCGTTGATAACAACCTCAATTTCATCAAGCTTTTTGCCTGCCACCTTGCAAGCGTTCATAAGTGCCGCACCAACAACAATTGCTGTTCCGTGCTGGTCATCATGGAACACAGGAATATCAAGTTTTTCTTTAAGACGTTTTTCAATTTCAAAGCAACGTGGAGCGGAAATATCCTCAAGATTAATTCCACCAAAGCTACAAGAAATAAGTTCAATTGTTCTTACAATTTCATCAACGTCCATTGAGGAAACACCAATAGGGAAAGCGTCCACATCAGCAAATTCTTTAAACAATGCACATTTGCCTTCCATAACCGGCATTCCTGCCAAAGCACCAATATTGCCCAGTCCCAAAACGGCTGTGCCGTCTGTGATAACCGCAACCAAATTAGAACGTCTTGTGTAAACATAAGAAAGTTCGGGATTGTCCTTGATTTCAAGACAAGGTTGTGCAACACCGGGGGTATAAGCAACCGTTAAATCATCAGCGTTGTTAATTTTTGCTCTTGAGATAACCTCTATTTTTCCCTGCCAATTTTTATGTGCCTCTAAGGCTCTTTGTTTAATATCCATTTTATAGTCCTCCTGATAATATTAATTTATTTCAGTTTACGCAACAAAAGCGATAACTATATTATATCATAATTTTTGCGATTTGTCAAATACAAAAAAACAGTCCCTAACAAAATGTGGGACTGCTTTTCAATTTACCCATTGTACGGGATATTATTTTATTTCATATCCAACGCCCGGCTTTGTGACAATAAAATTTTCAAGACCATTGTTCTCAAGTTTTTTTCTAAGGCGGCTTATGTTTGCTGTCAATGTGTTTTCCTCAACATAAATATCGCTTTGCCAAAGGCTTATCATAAGTTTTTCACGACTTACCGTTTTGCCCCTGTTTTCCATAAGGTTTTTTAAAATTCTAAATTCATTTTTGGTAAGTTCAATTTTTTTGTCCTCAAAATATAATGTTCCATCATCAAGGTTAAGCACAACCCCGTTTCGCTCCATAATGTTTGCACTGGAAGTAAGGTCATAGGTTCGGCGGAGAATTGCCTGAACCTTGGCGGTAAGCACATTGAGGTCAAAGGGTTTTGCTATAAAGTCGTCCGCACCCATATTCATTGCCATAACTATATTCATATTATCAGAATTTGCCGATAAAAACATTATCGGAATTTGAGAAATCTGCCTTATTTGACTGCACCAATAAAAGCCATTAAAAAAAGGTAAGCTTATATCCAGCAGAACAAGATGTGGATTTGCCTCGGAAAATTCCGAAGTTATATCATTAAATTTGGTTGCTATAATTGTTTCATAACCCCAGTTTTGGAGATGCTGAGCGACAAGCATTGAAATGTTTGGTTCGTCCTCAACAATAAAGATTTTATAAATTTTGTTTTCCATAATTAGTCCTTATTTTCATTATTTTCAAATTCTTCATAGTCATCAATAATTTCAGCTGAAAACATTTCATCAAAATCCACTTCTTTTTTTGAAAAATCATTGTTGTGTATTTTTCTTATTCGTTTCAGCCTTTTAATAAAGGTTTGCATATCCGTAATGCTAAGTATTTTTATATGGTGATATTTGGTCGAACGAATGGCTGGAAATGCTCTTATAAGTCGACTGCCACGAATTTCTTTAGAAATTTTAACTATATCTGCTTTTGTTTTTATTGCATCGTCCTGCCATTTTTCAAGTTTATCGTTTATTCCATCTATTTTGTCGGAAATTTTATCCGAAAGTTTATCCTTTTCATTAAGCACAAATATGGTGCCATCAGAAATTTTTTCGCCAGTGGTGTTAGAAATTTCAAAAAGTTTTTTGTACATTGAATTAAGGGCATCAATTTTCATATTAAGTTTTGCAACCTGTGCTATTGACATTGCAAGGTCAAACATATAAAGTGTAAATATTGCTATTGCTATGTAGTTTCCTGTTTTAGGCGGAATATGTAGTATAAGTTGTTCAACTCGTGGCGACACATAAGCAAGCACAACCATGCTTCCAAGTCCCCAAAGCACCGAAATCTTAAGACAGACATAACCATCAGTGGAACAAAATTTTACCTTTTCGCCGTAGTAGTCATGATAGTTCCAACATTGGGTGTGAAATACCTTTTCCAAAATAACCCCAACCAGCCATTCAAGACCAGTGCAAAAAGCCATACAGCCGACAAACAGCACAAGCGGAGCGGTCATAAACGGTGCGAAAAGCAACCGTATTCCAAGCACACCAAAGCCATAAATCGGGCAGTAAGGACCATTCAGAAAACCACGGTTTTCAAATTCACCCGTTTCAATCGTTCTTACAACCACCTCCATTGCCCAACCGAATATTGACCAAAAAGTGAAATAAAAGAAAGCCTCAAGTAATGTTATGTGGAATATAGGGCTTAAAAACCATATTTTTTCCATTTTTGTTTCTCCTTATCTGCAAATGTTTGCGATTGCATTTGCATAGAGCAAAAGGTTTTTATTGAATGTGTCAAGGCTTATTCTTTCGTTTGCTCCGTGCATATTGTTGTTTTCCCAAGGAAATTCCGCACCAAAAGCAACTCCGCCCTCTGTGTTATGCACATAGGTAATTCCGCCCTCGGCAATGCAATAACCCTTTTCTCCAAGAACCTGTTCATAGGTTGCAAGAAGCGACCTAACAAATTCGCTGTTTTCGTCAACATAGTGGGGTTGCATACCCTCGCACTCGTCAATCTTAAAGCCCGCTTGTTCCAGTGCATTTTTAATAATTCCGCTTATTTCTTCATAGGTTTTGTCGATTGGAAAACGAATGTCAATTCCACCGCTTAATGTGTCGCCACAAAGATTAAGCATGGTTAAAGCACAGGTCATATCGCCAGAAATTTTATCCGAAAAACCAAGTCCGCAGGAACTTCCGTTAAATTCTCCGTGTGGGAAAAGTTTTGCAAGCGATTCAAACAGCGGATTGATATTTTTAAATTCCTCAAGAAATTTTGTTATTGCATTGTCGCCATTTTCGGGGCGAGAGGCATGAGAGGCTTTACCCTCATAAACTTTTTTATCTTTAAAGCTTGTGCCACCAAGGCTATAATAAACAGTGCATTTATCGCAGATTGCATTAATAACTTTTCCGCCTTCAATTGCAACAATTTTGTTTTGATTTTTGTTTTCAAAAGGAGCGGAAAATTTAAGGTGTACCATTCCTTTTTCGCAGTTAAGCACGGGAAAAGAACCGTCGGGGGTGAACACACAAGGCGGGAATTTTTCCTGTTCTTGATAGTATTCAATATCGTGGCAACCGTCCTCCTCATCACCACCAAAAATAAGGCGAACACCATAAGACAATGGAATATCCAAATCTTTAATGCACTTAAGAGCGAACATTGAGGCGACACAAGGTCCTTTATCGTCAATAACCCCACGACCAAAATAATAACCGTTCTTTTCGGTAAGCTGGAAAGGGTCGCTGTTCCAGCCGTCCCCAACGCTTACCGTGTCAAGGTGTCCAAGTACACCGAGCTTAACTTCGTTTGCACCTTCTGGTAAATATTCGGCGGAAATTGCATGAAAATCAAAGTTTGTGACTTTAAAACCCCATTCTTTGAGCAGGTTATAAGCATATTCAAGGGCATCATGAGAGCCTTTTCCGTAGGGCATTCCCTCCTGTGCTTCTGATTTAACACTGTTTATTGCAACAATATCCGAAAAAACCTTTTTGATATATTGCATATTGTCTTTAAAATAATTTTCTATTTGCTGTTTATAGTTATTTTCCATTTGTTTATTACCTTTCTTTAAATAATATATTACTACTATTACATTATAACATATTGTTAATATATTTGTCAAGCCGGTTGAAAATCAGAGAGTGAACAATGGCATTGTTTATATTGTTTTTTATTTACAGTATTTCCTTGCCGTAGTTGGGAAAATACTTAAGATTTTTTAAGGTAATTCTATAAAGATGATTTTTTAACAACGCAAATTGACCAGTCCGAAATATATTTCTCTTTCTACTGTTTTAGTGTATATTAATATTCATTGGATTTAAAAACATACAAATTGTACGAAAAAGCAGAATTTTCTTTGCTTTTTTGTTATTGTTGCCTTTTTTGGTGGTTTTGGTTGATTTTTGCTTTTTTGTATGATATAATAAGTATGTAATATAAAAAAGTAAAAAATTTTTTAGAAAGAAAGAGTGAGAAATTTGGAGAAAAATGTATTTAAACTTCCATTGGTATTGTATGTTTTGGTCTTTGTTGTATCAATAGTTATTTTTATTGTATTTTCCATTCCGGGTTCAGCGGATTCAAATCAAACAAACTTTGAAAATAAGTTTGGTAGCTTTTGGTATGCAGATGAAAAACTTACCCAAAAGGTCGATGTGGAAAATCCAACCAAAAATGTAGGCTATGTGTTTTCAAAAACTCAAAATTATTACACAAGCTTGCCAAAAAATTTAGCTATTGGCGATTGCTTTAGCTTGCAGTTTAAAAATGCAACCGCAAAGGTTTATATTCAGCGTGATAATAATTTTGAGTTGGCGGGCAATGTGGAGATTAAAAATGCTTATTTGGAAAAATCACCGGGTACGGTTAAGGTTGATATTCCCCTTAGCCAATCAGACGCAGGAAGCTTAATAAAAGTTGAGTTTAACGCTTGCTATAACGATACGTCCTGCCATATTAGTAATGTTATAGTTGCCAATCAAGGCGACATCACAATAACATCTATAAACGAAAAAACTTTTGGAACAATTTTAAGCATTATACTTGCTTTTGTTGGTTTGGCACTTATTGTAATAGGTCTAATTTTGAAAATATCAATTCATGGCTATAAAAATAGTGTTATTTATATAGGCTTTTTTGCTATTGCCATTGCTCTTTGGTCGCTTTGCGAAACCAGAGTTTTGCAGGTTTTAGGGGTGAATCAAGAGGCGGTTCATGTTCTGGCAAACTCCATGCTTATTTTAGGTCCACTCCCTATTATATTATATTTTGCGGACGAAATTGATGACTATTTTGGCAAAATTTTAATGATAATTGGCGGTTCTGTAAATATTCTCAACATAGTTGTTTGTTTTGCCCTTAATTATCTTAAAATTCTTGACTTCCACCAAACTTTAATTTCAACACACATTATATTTGTTCTTTCTATACTATGTGCGGTTTTTGCAAATGTTTCGGATAGAATTAAAAATAAAAATCCAGAAAAACAAAAGTTTAATAATATTACTGACTTTGGCTTGTTGATTTTTGTTTTAACTGCTGTTATAGATATGATAAGATATAAAACAACCTCCACAACCGATATTGCCATGTTTATGAGAATTGGAGTGCTTGCTTATGTAATCACACTTGCTATACACAGCATTGCATATGCGATTGATATGCTTGAAAAGGGCATTAAATCAGAATTTGTGAGCAGGCTTGCTTATGAGGACGGACTTACAGGACTTGGCAACAGAACCGCTTATCAAGAAAAAGTATTTGAGCTTAGCAAAGACACTGATGATATGACCGTTTTCATGTTTGATGTCAACGACCTTAAGCTTATAAACGACAATTTAGGGCATGATGTAGGCGACCAAACAATCGTTCAAGTTGTTGATGCAATAGAAAATGTTTTTGGAAAAATGGGCAGTTGTTATAGGGTTGGCGGTGATGAATTTGTGTGTATAATAGAAAGAAAGGTTAATATTTCTATGATTACCCAAAGATTTTTAGATGAAATTGATGATATAAATGCCACAAAGATTTTCAAGCATAGGATTTCCGTTTCGGTGGGAGCAAGCTATTGTAAATATGGAGTAGATTTGAAAAAGGCTGTTGCTGAAGCTGACGAAAAAATGTATGAAAACAAGAGAATTTATCATTTAAAGAGAGTTTAAGTTTTTATAAAAAATTGATTTGTGTGAAATAATAAAAAATCCTATTGACAAAATCAAAATCATATGTTATAATTATTAGTATCACATTATGAAAGGATTTAATTTTTTATGGTAGTTATTGAAATGGAAAACGGCAAGAAAATTAAGCTGGAGCTTTATCCTGAAGTTGCCCCAATTACAGTTGAGAATTTTACAAAACTTGTAAAAGATGGATTTTATGACGGTCTTATTTTTCACCGTGTAATTTCCGGATTTATGATTCAGGGTGGCGACCCCGAGGGAACTGGAATGGGCGGTTCTAAAGATAAAATTAAGGGCGAATTTGCCGAAAACGGCGTGCCTAACGATTTGAAACACACAAGAGGTGTTATTTCTATGGCAAGAACCAATTTCCCTAATTCGGCAAGCAGTCAATTTTTTATCATGCACAAAGATTCTCCTTTCCTTGACGGTAAATATGCTGCTTTTGGTAAGGTTGTTGAGGGTATTGAAGTGGTTGATGAAATTGCTAAAACTCAAACTAATTTTAATGATAAGCCTATTGTTGACCAGATTATGAAAAAAGTTTACTTTGAGGATTAATAAAAGAAGGGTGTTTTGGGAAGCTTTTGTTCCCAAACCCCTTTTTTTACATCACTAAAGACTTTTTTTGTAATTTATTAATATTTATAATTTTTGTGAAAAATATATAAATGTCAGTACAAAAAATACACAAATATTATAATTATGCAATATAAAATATTATTAAAATATGAACAAAGCTTTAAAACTATGAACATAATTGCTATAAAAAATTTCAAAAGGACTTGACATTTTTGTAAAATAGGGTTATAATATACTTAGAAGTTTAGAAGAGCTTAAAAAATTTTTAATCGCTCTGTTAAACTAAATAAATAAAACGTTAGACTAAGTGTGTAGGAGGACTTTTTATGGCTAATAATACCGTATCAGTACCTGAAAAAATTATCTCTCAAGAAGAATTGAAAAAAGAATTTGTTAGGGTTCTTCATGACGACTTTCAGACAACACCCAGCGATGCAGATGACCGTGAAATTTATGAGGCACTCACCAAAATTACTGTTAAACTTTTAAAACAAAAACGTCGTCATTTCACCGTTAAAACCAACTCCGAGGGAAACAAAAAAGTTTATTACCTTTCAATGGAATTTCTTATGGGACGTTCCCTTAAAACAAGTCTTTATAACCTTGAAATCAATAAAGAGGCAACCGCCGTTTTGAAAGATTTCGGTATTAATATTAATGGTATCTATGAACAAGAACCCGATGCAGGTCTTGGAAACGGCGGTCTTGGTCGTCTTGCTGCCTGCTATCTTGATGGTCTTGCAGCTACCGGCTATCATGGCACCGGTTATTCTATCTGCTATGAATACGGAATTTTTAAGCAGAAGCTTGAAGAAGGTTGGCAGACAGAACTTCCCGACAACTGGCTTCCCGGCGGAAATTGCTGGCTTGTTCCCGTTCCAACATCTTCGGTTGATGTTCATTTTGACGGAGATTTAAAAGAATATTGGGATAATCAGTATCATTGCGTAACCCACCAAAACTATACAACCGTTAGGGCTGTTCCTTATGATTTGTATGTTTCCGGCTATGGCTCACAGGCTGTTTCCAAGCTTAGACTTTGGAAGGCTGAAGCTCCCTCTTTTGATATGACAATGTTTAATGAGGGCAACTATGCAAAGGCTTTGGGTCAGAATGTTATGTCACAGTCGATAACCAAAGTTCTTTATCCTAATGATAATCATGCTGAGGGCAAGAGCCTTCGTTTAAGACAACAATATTTCCTTTGTGCTGCATCTATTGGTGATATTGTAAATCAGCATATGCACCTTTATGGCACACTTGACAATCTTTATGAAAAGGTTGCAATTCATATCAACGACACCCACCCAACCCTTGCAATTCCCGAACTTATGAGAATTATGCTTGATGATTGCGGTTATGATTGGGATAAGGCTTGGGATATTGTAACAAAAACTTTTGCTTACACAAACCACACTGTTATGCCGGAAGCACTTGAAAAATGGGATTGCAATTTGCTTAAGAGTGTTACTCCAAGAATTTTCAATATTATTGTTGAAATCAACAACCGTTACTGTGCTAAACTTTGGGAAACCTACCACGATTCGGACAAATGCACAAGAATGTCTATTATTGAAAACAACATGGTTAAAATGGCTACCCTTTGTGTTCACACCTGCCATAGCGTCAATGGTGTTGCTAAAATCCATTCGGATATTATCAAGAAAGAAACCTTTGCAGATGAATATGCCTACACTCCCGAAAAGTTTAAGAATGTAACCAATGGTATTGCTTATAGAAGATGGCTTTACCAGTCTAATGAGGGTCTTACACAGCTCCTTACAGATAAAATCGGTGACGGTTTCCTTAAGGACGCATCAAAGCTTTCAAAATTCAACGAATTTAAGGACGACAAGGCAGTTCTTGAACAGCTTGCAAAGATTAAGAAAACAAACAAGGAAAGATTTGCAAAGTATGTAAACAACAAATATGGCGTTAAGCTTAATACAGATTCTATATTTGATGTTCAGGTTAAGAGATTGCATGAATATAAACGTCAGCAGCTTAACGCACTTAACATTATTGCTGAATATAACTACCTTAAGGCTAATCCTGATGCTCCTTTTGTTCCAAAGACCTATATCTTTGCGGCAAAGGCTGCTCCCGGATATTATATGGCAAAGCAGATTATCAAGCTTATTTGGAATATTTCTCAAGAACTTAAGAAAGACAAAAAGCTTAACGAAAAGCTTAATGTTATCTTCCTTGAGGATTATTGCGTTTCGCTTTCTGAAATTCTTATGCCTGCTGCCGAAATTTCCGAACAAATTTCACTTGCAGGAACAGAGGCAAGCGGTACAGGTAACATGAAGCTTATGATTAATGGTGCAATCACACTTGGAACTCTTGACGGTGCAAACGTTGAAATTCGTGATGCTGTTGGCGATGATAATATTCTTATCTTTGGTATGAATGTTGACGAGGTAAACAGCCGTAAGCCATCTTACAGACCTGAAGATATTTACTATTCTAATGAGATTGTAAAGAATGCAATTGATGCTATCGGTAGCGGTATCAACGGAAATGCTTTCCCCGATATTGTAAATGCTCTTAAGGTTAAAGACCCATATATGGCACTTGCTGATTTTGATGCTTATCAGGCAGCACAAAAGAAAGCATCTGAACTTTATCTTGACCCAACAACATGGAACAAAATGTCGCTTGCAAACATTGCCGGAGCAGGTATTTTCTCCGCTGACCGTTCGGTAAGAGATTATGCAAGAGATATTTGGTATCTTTAATTAATTTGCAATTTTATTGCATAAAATTTATTGAATAAAAAAGTCCTCCACTTTTTAAGTGGATAATATAGATTTAACAGTATAAAAAAGCCCCCACCAAGTGGAGGCTTTTTGTTATCTTTCATAATGCGACCAAATACTAATAATTTTAATTGATTTCTCTTCTTCAAAAACTTGATATACCAACCTATGTTGAATATTAATTCTTCTTGAATACAGTCCACTCATATTGCCAACAAGTTTTTCGTAAGTAGGTGGGTTTTGATAAGGATTTTCTTTTATTATTTCAATCAGAGCTTTTGCAGTTTTGTCAAGGTGTGCAGATTTTAATTTTGGAATATCCTTAACAGCCGTTTTTGTATAGAATATTTTATACATATACTACCATTCAACCTCATCTTCGCTGATACATTCTTCAAGCGGAGTATTTTTTCCTTGAATTATTTTTTCTTCTAAATTTGGTTTAGAGGATAAATATAATGTTTCCAACATACTGTTGTAATCACTTTCGCTTATCAATACAACATTTCCATCTTTGGTACTTATATTTACAGGTTCATTAAACATAACAGTTTGTTTTAAAACATTGTAGAAATTAGCAAAAAAATTTGTTTCATTAGTATTAATCATAAAAATTCCCCTTTCTACACCTTAACCTATAACTTTTTATTATTATACCATAAAAAATAAATTTTGTCAAGCAAAAAAATTGTATTTTCCCGCTTTGGGCGGGAAAATACAAAAATAAAAAAATATATATTTTTAAAATTTCTTTGCGGGTTTGCATTTGTCAAAGGACGGATTGTAAGCATAGAAATTTTTGCTATCAAGGCTATCCTGTATAAGCCTTAAGCCTTCGCCGAAACGTTGATAATGCACAATTTCACGCTCTCTTAAAAATTTTATTGCATCTCTAACATCGGGGTCGTCGGTAAGGCGAAGAATATTGTCATAGGTAAGCCTTGCTTTTTGCTCGGCTGCTAAATCCTCGTGCATATCGGCTATTGGGTCGCCTGTGGACTGGAAAAAATCGGCTGTGAAAGAATTTCCGTTTGCCGAAGCTGTGTAAATTCCTGTTGTATGTTCCATATAGTAGGGGGCAAAGCCACTATCCATAATTTGCTGTGGTGTTAAATTTCTTGTAAGCTGATAAATTATAGTGGAAATCATCTCCATATGAGATAATTCTTCTGTGCCGACATCGTTAAGAATTGCCTGAACTTCATGACAAGGAGCGGTGTAACGCTGGCTTAAATATCTCATTGCCGCACCCGTTTCGCCGTCCGGACCTCCAAGCTGTGACAAGATAAGACTTGCAAGAGTGGGATTAGTATTTTTTATCTTGATTGGATATTCAAGTTTCTTAGTATAATACCACATTTATTCGTCCTCCTTTAGGTTAGGGTCATATTCCCACGGAAAAGGTGTCGTTGACCATTTCCAAAGACTTTTTGGGTCGGAGGGAAGGTTAATCGGAGCAAATTTACTTTCATATTCGGCAACTGCTTCATCATAAAGTGCCTTGTTTTTAGTATAATATTCAAGACCATGTGGGCAGGTTGGGTGGGAATCAAGATACAGATTTGCCTCTACCACCGCAAAGCCATAACGCTGAACCTTGCTCATCAGCTTTTCTCTTTCGGTCATTTAGAATCGCCTCCCTCGTCCAGACAATATTTTTCACCTATAAACGGTTTGTCAAGGCTCGGGAAAATTGTACCACGGTTGAGTGCAACGGCAGTATCATAAGGTTTTTCCCATGATTGAAATGGAATATATGCCATTGCAAGTGGCATATTTGCGGGAAAAACCGACTTGGGCAAAGGGCAGTTTAAAATACTGTCCTTTTCGCTTTTTTCTACAGCCATAAAAAATAACCTCCTTATTGTCATTTGATGTTATAATATGCAAAAGTAGCAACAAATGTTAATAAAGAAGTATAATCTTAAAAAATATTTTTGCAGTGCAACCTGCCCTAAAACATGGACTTGTAAAAAAGCCTATGCTAAAAATATTCACGAAAATCAATTTTTATAAAAAATAAATTTTTTATTTAGGTATTTCCCCGCCTACGGCGGGAAAATACCAGAACTTTTTTGTAATTTTAGCTGGGTGCTTGTTAAACAAAAGAATTTTGAAAATGGATTTTCCTAAATCTTCGTTTCCTCCGCCAACAGCAGGGGGAAACAATTAATAAAAATATATTTTTAATCGCTGGTTTTTTCAAGTTTGGTTATAAATTGCAATTTTCGGTGATAGTCCTTTTCAATAAAATCGGTTGGCTTGATATGTTTTAAAAAAGGTTTTTGAAAATACTCAAGCCCCGCACACATAAGCATTGAGTAAACAAACTGAGAGCATACCATAATGTTCGGTTGAAGCGAAATTCCGCCCATAAGAAATCCTAAAATATTATAGGAACTTCCTTCGTTGTTGATGGATTTTATTCTGTCCAATATTATTTTTTTCTGAATATAGGTGGCGTTAAGACGATAAACCAAAACAGATGCACCGTTCTTTTTCATAAGCTGACCTGGGTGTTCGCTGTGAAGTCCCGGAGGAAGTACTTTTTCTCCGCCATTATAGCTTATAATCGTGTCAAGATTGCTTTCAAAAGCAATTGAAATATGGTTATAGGTCTTGTTGGTAAAAAGTCCTATTATTTCGCTGGTGGTGCTTTTGCTTTTGGAAAGTATAAGATATATATAGCCGTTGTCAAGGGATTTTTCGGCAGTTTTAAAAAAGTTATTTTCAATACTGTGAAAATTTATGTAGGAAAAAGAGTTGTGCCTTGAGATTTCATGTAGTATTTCTTTCAGGTTGTTTTTGGAACAAAGCAGATTTTTGGCTCGTTTAAGACGGTATATAAAGTTATCATTTGCGTATTCGTTGTCATATTCGGTTATGTTGTAACATTCGGATTCTTTTGTTTCTAATTTCATAATATCATTCTCCTAAATTTCAGACCTGTTCTGTATTTGTATTGTAGGAGATTGTAAGAAAATGTATATACAAATTTAGTGCAGATTGAATAATAATGAACAAGACTGTTCAGTAACTTTATTATAACATCAATATTAGCATATGTCAATAGATTGGAAAATATTTATAGCATTTTTTTTGTAAAATTGTACACCATGCACAATAACATTACCTGTGTTAATAATATCAGGCAAAAAAAGTAAAACAAGCCTAAAACGATAGTATATTAAAAAAAATTCTTAAGTCACCATAAACAAGGCTGTTTTTGAGCCATTATATCTGAAAAAGTGTGTAAAAATATTGCAATTCGACCAGATAAATAAATCAAATTAAAAAAATTTAATTTTTTTACAAAAACACTTGCATTTTATATTCAAATGTGGTATAATAAATATTAGAAAATTTGACAGGTGTCAAAAAAATTCAGAAAGTATGTAAATTATGAAAGATAATAATAGATTTAATTTGGAAAATATAAAAAGAATAAATATAATTCTTGGGCATTACGGCTGCGGTAAAACCAATCTTGCCGTAAATTTAAGCCTTATGCTTGCAAAGGCAGGAAAAAAGGTCAGAATTGCCGACCTCGACATAGTAAATCCTTATTTTAGAACGGCGGATTTTAACAGTATGTTTGAAAAAGAGGGTATAGAACTTGTTTCGTCAATTTATGCGGTGAGCAATCTTGACATTCCCGCCATTACCTTTGACCTTGAAGCCATTGCATCGCAGGACGGCTATTTGATTATAGATGTCGGTGGCGATGACAGCGGAGCGGCGGCACTGGGGCGATATAAAAATATTTTTGAAAAATATAAAGAGGATATAGAAATTATTTATGTGTTTAACAAATACAGAATGATTACCCCAGCCGAAACCGCCGAATGTTTGAGGGAAATAGAAGCTTGTGCAAGGCTTAAAGCAACGGCGGTTGTCAACAATTCCAATCTTGGTTTGCAGACTGTTGCGGAAGATATTAAAAATTCTTTTGAATATGCAAACGAAACCGCAAGACTTTGTAAGCTTCCAATAAAATATACTGTCGTTCCCGAATGGATTGAAAAAGAAATTTTTGGCGATAATGTTATATATGTGAAAAGACTGGTTAAAGCCGTGTGGGAATAAAATTTCCCCGATGTTTGGGTGATGTAGATATAAAGAAAAGAGTGATTGTATATGAGCAATGAAATTTGTCAGGAAAATATGAAAATGATTGTGGATACTCAGCGATGCAAGGGGTGCGGTCTTTGCACCTTTGCTTGTCCTAAAAAAATAGTAGAAATAGAAAAGCAGGAGCGTAACGACAAGGGCTATTTTTACGCAAAGTGCATTGACCAAAACCAGTGCATAAGCTGTACAAGATGTGCAATTATGTGTCCCGATTGTGCTATAACTATTAGAAAATAATAACTTGTTTTCTTAGCTGATTTAAAAAGAAAATTGTTGAATCCTTGAAAGGAGTTGTCTATTTTGGAAAAGTGTCTTATGAAAGGAAACGAGGCATTAGCAGAGGCTGCAATGCGTGCAGGCTGTAAATGTTTTTTTGGTTATCCTATAACCCCACAAACGGAAATTTCTGCATATCTTGCAAAAAATATGCCCAAAAGGGGTGGTGTGTTTTTGCAATCAGAGAGTGAAATTGCCGCTATAAATATGGTTTTGGGTGCTGGTTGTACCGGCACAAGAATTATGACCTCATCGTCATCACCGGGAATTTCACTTATGAGCGAGGCAGTGTCTTATATTGCCGCCTCGGACGTTCCTTGTGTTATTGTAAATGTTCAAAGAGCAGGTCCGGGGCTTGGCGGTATTCAACCGTCCCAGTCGGATTATTGGCAGGCAACAAAGGCACTTGGTCACGGAGATTTCCAGATGCTTGTGTATGCTCCAAACTCAATTCAAGAGATTGTAGATACAGTATTTTTTGCGTTTGATAAAGCTGAAAAATATCGTATTCCTGTTATGATTTTAATGGACGGACTGCTTGGGCAGATGATGGAACCTGTTGCATTTCCCGAGTATAATTATACTCCCAAAGAATTTGACTGGGCAACAACGGGTCATAACAACAAGCGTGAACATAATATTATCAATTCGCTGTTTTTACAGCCTGATGTGCTGGAACGTTCGGTTGACGCAAGATACAAGAGATATGAAAAAATAATTGAAAACGAACAACAATGTGAAGTTATAGATGTTGATGATAACACAGATATAGTTGTTGCTTCTTTTGGAGCATCTGCGAGAGTGGTAAGGTCGGCGGTTAAAATGGCTCACGAAATGGGAATAAAGGTCGGAACAATCCGTCCTAAAACCTTGTGGCCGTTCCCCGAAAAAGATTTTAAAAAACTTATAGAAAAGAATGTAAAGCATATTCTTACTGTTGAGATGAACAAAGGGCAGATGATTGAGGACGTAAGGCTTGCAACCGAATGTAAAATACCCGTAAGCTTTTACGGCAGAAACGGCGGAACAATCCCTACACCCGAAGAAATTCTTGAACAGATTGTAAAGATTGACAAAGCATTAAAAGGTGGTGAAATTAAGTGAAAACTATATATCAAAAACCTCATGCTTTAACCGATGCACATACGCATTACTGCCCCGGTTGCACCCACGGAATTGTGCATAAACTGGTTGCACAGGTTATGGACGAGTTGGGAATTGAAGGTCAAACAGTCGGCATTGTTCCGGTTGGTTGTTCGGTTATGGCTTATGATTATTTTAACTGCGATTGTATTGAAGCACCTCACGGGAGAGCACCAGCGGTTGCAACAGGCGTTAAAAGGGCAAGACCTGACCTTCATGTTTTTACCTATCAAGGTGATGGCGATTTAGCGGCAATCGGCACGGGCGAATTGGTGCATTGTGCAACCCGTGGTGAAAATATTGTCACCATATTTATCAACAATGCAATCTATGGAATGACTGGCGGACAAATGGCTCCCACCACAATTCCAAATCAGGTTACACAAACCACCCCTTATGGTCGTGATGTTAAAACAGCAGGTTATCCTGTTAGGGTTTGCGAGCTTATCTCAACCCTTGACGGAACAGCTTTTGCAAAACGCTGTTCTGTGGACAGTATCGAGCATATAAACGACACCAAAAAGGCAATAAGAAAAGGTTTTGAAAATGCCGCAAACGGTCTTGGATATTCTCTTATCGAAATTCTTTCGACCTGCCCCACCAACTGGGGTCTTGAACCTCAAGAGGCTCTTGAATGGCTTAGAGAAAACATGATACCCTATTATCCACTCGGAGTATATAAAGATATTGCTAAATAATATATTTTTATTATTTAAATTTTAGCTTTAAAAGGCTTTGCTTATACTCTTTTGGTTTTTGATTTTTTGAAAGGAAGTGCATTTTCTAATGCGTTATGATATTATACTTGCAGGTTTTGGCGGACAAGGAATTTTGTTTGCCGGAAAAATTCTTGCACATATTGGCTTGCTTGCCAACAAAGAGGTTTCTTGGCTTCCGTCATATGGCCCTGAAATGAGAGGCGGAACGGCAAACTGTTCGGTTTGTCTTTATGATGAGCCTATTGGTTCTCCACAGGTTACAAGACCTAATATTTTTGTGGCAATGAATCAGCCGTCCTATGATAAATTTATAGATAAGGTCAAGCCAAACGGCACTGTTATTGTGGATTCTACTATGGTAAGTCATAAGTCTAAAAGAGAGGATATAAACGTTTGCTATGTTCCAGCAACCGAAATTGCACAGCAGAACGGACTTAAAGGAATGGCAAACCTTGTGCTTTTGGGTCAGCTTTTCGAGATGACAAAGGTTATAAGCGTTGAAATGGCAAAGAAAGCACTGGAAAAAACCATTCCTGCAAAGAAAAAAAACCTTCTTGGAAGTAATATTCAAGCTTTTGAACTTGGAAGAACATTCGGCAAAAAAATTACAGCTTAAGATTATTAAAAATCCGTTTCGCTTTTGTGGGACGGATTTATATTTTATAAATAATATACATATTTTGTCGTATAAAATTGTGAGATTATACAAAGATAAAAAAACTTTGAAATTATTGCAACAAATTATAATTTTTTATACACTTATTTTACAGATAACGTTATTGAGGTTGACTGTAAACCAATTTAAAACAGCGGAGGGAAGATAAAATGCAGGATATAGATGAAAAATTGGTCGTTAATGCCAAAGAGGGGGACGACACGGCATTCGGAAAACTTTATTCGTGTGTGTATAAGCAGATGTATTACTATGCTTTTACCTGTCTTGGAGCAAATGAGCAGGACGCCTGCGATGTGGTTTCAGATGCGGTGTTTGATGCTTACAGGAGCATAAAAAAACTTAGGGACGCTAAAAAATTCAAAAGCTGGATATTTAAAATTCTTTATAATAAAATAAAGAAAAAACAGGCGGAATACATAAGGTCAAGACAGCAGGAAACAAGCCTTGAAACAGCGGAGGAATTACATGGTAGGGACGAGGAAATTTACGACAAATGCGACCTTGACAACGCCCTTGAAAAGCTTGATAAGGACGAAAGAGAAATACTGCTTGCAAGCGTTGTGGGCGGTTTTACAAGCGAAGAAATTTCCGATTTTACTGGGACTAAAAGTTCCACAATAAGAAGTAAAATCTCAAGGGCAAAGCAAAAATTAAAATCAATGTTAGAATAATAATATAAATGAAAGGGTGAATTTTATGATTGAAAACAACAACAAAACAGAAAAAAAGATAATTGAAGCGGTAGAGAATATACAAACTCCGCAGAGGCTTGCCCCCGAAAATATGATGAGCGAGATTGAAAAGCGTAAAGACAGGAAAAACAGGTCAATGATAAAGCAGATTATTTCCATGTCAAGCATGGTGGCGGTGGTTGCTGTAATTGTTGGATTGGGTGCAGTGTGCTATAACAATAATCTCAAAGCTCTTGAAACACAAGATGAGAATACCAGTTCGGCTGGCAAAAGCAGTAGCGAGCCGGACAGCAGTAGTCAAATAAAAACAACTGAAATCACTGACAGAGGCTATAAGTCACAAGAGATTGAAAATTTAAGCTATAAAGATGTTTATAATAAATTTAAAGTTTCAGAAAGCAACTATAAAAAGCAACAAGGTTATTATTTACAAGACTTTGGTGACAATGGCTTTGATGACGGAGTGTTTGCTGATGGGGCGGATATGGCTGAGAATTTTAAAGCAGAGCAAAGCAATGAAACCAACTCAAGTGTATCCCAAACATACTCTCAAGCTGAGGATATTGAAGAAATGGACACGGTGAAAGCTTGTAAGCAGGGAGTATTTTATGTAAACGGCAACAAAATAGAGATTGTAAAAACTGATGACACAAGCCTTGATGAGATTAATATTTCAGATTATTTAAATGGCGATTTTAGATATATTAAGGGTATATTGCTTAACGAAAATACTCTTACAGTGCTTGTAAATCAGACGAATGAATATTCTTATAAGCTTGAAGACAGCAGTAAAGATAGAGTAGGTGTTAATGCGAGAACAGCAGTTGTAAGCTTTGATGTTTCGGATATTAATAATATTTCGTTGCTTAATAATTACACAGTTGACGGAGAGCTTAAAGATGCACATATCACTGACGGCAAACTTTATCTTTGCACGGCTTATAGCCCCTATTTTAATGAGAATATAATCTGTGATGAAGAAAAACCATACTATGTTCCAAGCTATACCACCGATGGTGAGGATTGTGTGCTTTCGCAGGAAAAAATATTCTGCCCAAAAGAGGAGGACGCATTATATTATAATGTCGTTTCGGCGATTGATTTAAAAAGCGGTGAGATGCTTGATGTTTGTACGGTGTTTGGCAATTTTGGTTGTCTTTATATGAATGATGCAATTTATATTGCAAATACATCTTATGATTATAACCGTTCAAAAGATATTACCAGCATAACCAAGATTGAGTATGACCAAAACGGAAAATTAAATCCCAGTGGGGCGTGTTCGCTTGACGGCTATGTAAACGATAAATATAGCCTTGAGCAGGATAAGGACGGGAATTTCTATGTCGCCCTTACGGATAGAGATTTGCATACTGGTCAAAATGTAAATTATCTTGTAAAGCTTGATGAAAATTTACAGCAGTTGGGATTTTCAAAATATTTTGGCGAAAACGAAACAATAAAATCGGCAAGTTTTGACGACCAAAAAGCATATGTTGTAACCTATCGACAAACCGACCCGCTTTTTACAATAGATTTGAACAGCCTTGAAATTTTGAGCGAAACAAAGGTTACAGGATTTTCAACAACTTTAAGAAAAATGGGAGATTATCTTGTTGGATTTGGAGAGGAAAACACCCAAGCAAATTTTGTTGACGGCATTAAACTTTCGGTTTTTGGAGAGCAAGATTATAAGCTTGTTGACAGTGTTTCATGGGTTAATCAAGATGATTATAGAGATTATAATTACGGTGACGATTACGAATATTTGGGTCACGAATATTATTCTTCCTCTGCCGAACATGATTCAAAGGCAATTATGATAGATGAAGATAAAAATATTATTGCATTTGGAGTTTGGGCAGATTTGTTCAAAAATGGCGAATTTAAAACACAAAACCTTATTGAGGTGTATTCGCTTGACGGCAAACTAAACCAGCTTTGCGAGATTGATGCAAACGAATATTTGGATAATAACAATACTGTTGGCATTGACAGATTTGCCTATGTTGACAATAGCTTGTATGCTTTTGATGTGGCAGGCTGTGTTAGGGTGGATATGGATAGTTGGCAGGTTCAAGGCACGGTTGCGTTTGATGTAGACACTTCTAATTTTGAGATAATAGAATAAAATATTGTTGGGGATTTGCTAAACCATTTTTTAAGGACTTTGTTCCCCTTAATTCTAAAACGTTCACAAAAAATTCATAAAATAAATTTGTTATAAACACTTGACAAACGCTTATTTTGTGTTATAATTATATTGTGTTGTTTTATAAATTAATTTTAGGAGGAATTTTTTAAATGACCGAATTTGAAACAAATTATAGCAAGGTAAAGCAGGAATATGATGCTTTAATTGCAAGAAAAAACCAAAAGAGCGATTTCTATAATGGTGTTTACAACAGATATGTAAACCCTGTACTTACTCGTGAACACGCTCCTATCATCTGGAAGTATGACATGAATCCTGAAACCAACCCACATTTTATGGAAAGACTTGGTATTAATGCGGTTCTTAATTCCGGTGCTATTGAGCTTAATGGCAAGTTCTATCTTGTTGCAAGAGTTGAAGGCAACGACAGAAAATCTTTCTTTGCAGTTGCAGAAAGTGACAGCCCTGTTGACGGCTTTAAATTCTGGGATTTCCCTGTTCAGCTCCCCGACACAGAGCCGGACGAAACAAACGTTTATGATATGCGTCTTACAAAGCATGAAGACGGTTGGATTTATGGTGTGTTCTGCTCCGAAAGCAAGGATAAGACCAATCCAGATTTGTCTGCTGCTGTTGCACAGGCTGGTATCGTTCGTACCAAGGACTTAAAGACATGGGAAAGACTTCCTAACCTTAAGACACGTTCTCCTCAGCAGAGAAATGTTGTTCTCCACCCTGAATTTGTAAATGGCAAGTATGCTTTCTATACACGTCCTCAAGATGATTTTATCCAGACCGGTTCGGGCGGTGGCGTTTGCTATGGCACTTGTGATGATATTACAAACCCTGTTATTACAGAACAAGAGGTTGTTATCAGCCCAAGACGTTATCACCAAATTACTGAAGCTAAGAACGGAGCAGGTGCAACACCTATTAAAACTCCTAAAGGCTGGATTCATATTGCACACGGCGTTCGTAACACAGCAGCAGGTCTTAGATATGTAATTTATGTGTTTGCAACCGACCTCAACGACCCAACAAAGCTTATTGCTGAGCCTTCCGGCGTATTTATCGCTCCTTTTGACGGTGAAAGAGTTGGTGACGTTTCCAACGTTGTATTCACAAACGGTGCTATTGCTCGTGACAATGGCGAAGTTTATATTTACTATGCAGGTTCTGACACACGTCTTTATGTTGCATCAACAACCATTGAAAAGCTTATGGACTATACATTCAATACTCCAAAAGACCCACTTAGAAGTGTTGATTGCGTTAAACAGCGTTGCGAACTTGTTCAGAGAAACCTTGATTTCTTGAACAATAAGTAATAAATAGTTTATTTTTAGGGTTAAAGGGTTTACCTTTGACCCTAAAATATTTTTTGCAAAAAATAGGGGTGAAATTAAAATGGCTTTTATTGGCTTGTTGTTTGTTAATTTATTTTTGCTTAGCTTTGTTGTTGCAGTTATATTGCTAATTGTTGGGCTGGCATTACATAAAAAGGTTCTTAAAATTATTTCAATAGTTATGCTTGTCCCCCAAATTATTATTTTAGCGACTTTTGGAATGCAAACGGCAATAGTTCATCATAATGACATGAAAAGTTTATACTATTGCTTGGAAAAAGAAAAATACAAGCAAGCAGAGAAGCTTTTGAAAAATGGTGGCTCGGTGTATTTTGGTTGTGAAACGTCAAGCAATGATATTTCTAAAGGAGAACCCTATTTTATTGGATTGTGTCAAACGTATCTTGCCAGTTTCAGGTATGTAAATAGTGATGAAAAACTGCAATTTCTTATTGACCATGGAGCAGATGTTGAATATAGAATTGTTAATAACAATCATGAAAAGGACGACCCAAGTCATTTTAAACCTGCTGATGTTAGTAGCTATACAGTAAAACAAAATATAGTTGATTATGGTGATAGCTGTGGCATGACCCCACTTATGGTTTCAGCAGAGGGCAATAATATAAAAACTTTTAAGGTTTTAATTGAAAATGGAGCAGATGTAAATGCTGTATCCTATTGTGGAAGAACTGTGCTTATGTATGCTTGTGCCAAAAATTATGGTGATAGAACAGAAATTATCAAAACGCTTTTGGAAAAAGGTGTTGATGTAAACGCAGAGGATAATTTTGGACTGACCGCTATGGATTTTGCCAAATTTAGTCATAACCAAGAGGCTGTAAATCTGTTAAAAGAATATCAAGAGAAAAATAAATAATATAATAAATGCCATATTGGAAAACATTGAGTTTTCTGATGTGGCATTTTTTGCATTTATTTTACTTGTAAGGGGCTTTTTTACAAAAAAATCGACAATGCTTTGTGAAAAATGTTTAAGTTACATAAAGCTATTTGTGCAAACCGTCAAAGTTAGTAAAAAAAATAAAAAAAGTTTGCAAAAACTATTGACAAATAACAAATGGTGTGGTATAATAAATTTAAAGAAAAGGATACAAGAAAACATAGGAAAACAGTTTAGTTCTTTTCTTAAAGATTTTTATATCTTGGAACTTGAAAATTTGGCAGATGCAGTTAAACTGGTGTTTTCGTTGGCTTGGATTTGGTTCTGTTAAGCCGAAATGGTGTAGTAGTTGGGACTAAATCATAAAGCAGGTCGTTGATTTTGTTTTAGCAATTGTGCTGTTTTATTTGCCGAGTAAATAATGAAGGGTGGAGAATCCGATGGATGAAGGTTCGATTTCAGCGACATCGGAGAAAGCTTAAATCCGGATTTTTTTAGAGGGTTCGCAGTGTACAAAGAACTCAAACTGTAAAGGTTGTTTTAGGGATAGGGCTTTCGAGATTGGACGGTTTCAGTATTTAGTTTTTGTAAGCCGAGTCGCAAATCATTTTTTGACAATTTAATAGCTTTTTATAGTGCTAAAATGGCACAAACATAAATTTCGTTTCTGAGCGGTTACTCAGAACACATCAAAGCTTATGGCTTTGGTTTTACATATAGCAGGCTTTTCGGTTTTTGGTTTTGTTTTATAAGGGAGTGGTGCTGTATGACACTAAGAATGGCGAGGTATAGTCCAACATTCACATAAACTGTTTTGGAGGAGATTCCAATGGGACATTAGTTTAAGGCTATTGTTTTAGCTAAAAAAATAGGAATTAAAATCAAGAGAGCATGGGGCTTTCGATAATTACTATAGCATGTGGCTTTAAAATATTTGTACGGAGGTACAGACCAATGGCATAACAGAATACTTAAAAATTTTTTACGAAATTTTTCAGTAAAGGATTGATGAGATATGATTAAAGGTTTTTACAGACTTGAAATTTAGATAGTCAGGAGTGAGTGAACCACATCAAGAAACTGCCGTCTGTGTTTTTCATAAGCATTAGACTAAGATTTAAAGGGGCAGAATTCAGTCCTAATAATTAACGGAGGTACAGTCCGAAATACTGAGAAAATGCCGTCTGTGTTTAATATGCAGACTAAGATTTAAAGGAGCGTCAGGCTCTAATAACTAATTGGAGGATAGTCCAATGGCATAACAAAATGCTTTTAAAGTTTTCCTTTTTGGGTATTCTTTAGTAAAGGATTGATGAACTATGATTAAAGGTTTCTATAGACTGGAAATTTAAATCGTTAGGAGTGAGTCCAACAAAGTAAGAAACTGCCGTCTGTGTTTTTTATAATCCGCAGACTAAGACTTATGAGGTAGAATTTTAGCCTTAATAATTAATGGAGGTACATTCCGAAATGCTAAGAAACTGCCGTTTGCGTTTTGATTAGTTAAACGTAAACTAAGACTTTTGGGAGCGTCAAGCTCTAATAATTAATTGGAGGATAGTCCGATGGCATAACAAAATGCTTTTAAAGTTTTCCCTTTTGGGTATTCTTTAGTAAAGGATTGATGAACTATGATTAAAGGTTTCTATAGACTGGAAATTTAAATCGTTAGGA
>CANRLN010000009.1 GCA_947631445.1 uncultured Clostridia bacterium | reverse complement strand
ATTCACAATATGCAAACAGCTATGAACAGGAACAAAATGGTCAGGTAATTATGCCCGAAGCAGTTTCAGAAAATACAATTGAAAACTCCAGTTTAAATAATAATAATAATAATAATAGTGTTCCTGCCCCTGCAACCTCAATTTCAAAATCCAACATTCCGTTTGATTAAATACTTATCCCCTGTCAGCAATGACAGGGGATATTTTTTTATTTTGATTTATAAGCAACTGCCACAACCAATGGACCTGAATTTGATGCAACCGCTGCACCAACCGTTTCAACTCTAAACGGCGGATAACCAACCGCCTTTGTCATTTCTGCCACAAGTTCATCTTTCTTGTCGATAGTATCACCATATAATATGCTGTAATCACTGCCCTGCTCCATATTTTCGGTTACTACTTTAACAAGCTTAGGAATAACATTTTTATCCCCTCTTACCTTGTCAACTGTGGTAATAGCACCGTCTGCCGATTTAAGAACAGGACGAAGCCCCATAAGTTCTCCCACAAAAGCCGCAGCAGATGGTATTCTTCCAGACTTTTTGGCATACTTAAGAGTGTATACTCCAAAATGCACAACCAATTTTTCAAACCATTCATTAAGATACTCTACAATTTTTTCAGCTGTTACGCCCTGCTCAGCCATTTGTGCCGCCTTTACAACCGCCATACCATAACCAAGCGTATAGTTTTTGCTGTCAATATTATAAATATTCATGTTGCAATTAGGATTTGTTTCAAAAAAAGTTTTTTTAGCCATTTCGGCATTATTAAAAGTAGCTGAACCTTTTGAATTTATAACAATATTAATAACGTCACTTACACCCTCTTGCAAACAGCTTTCAAAAACCTCCTCATATTCAAAGGCGGTAATCTGGGAGGTGGTCGGTATATCTTCACATTCATTCATAAGCTTGTAAAACTGCTGATTGTCAAGGTCCTGTCTTGAAACATAGCTTTTTCCGCCAAGGGAAATTTTAAAGCCAAGCACCTTTATTCCATATTCTTTTTCATCGGCAACCGAAATATCACTTCCAGAGTCTGTAACAAATTTAATCATAAAAAAATACCTCCTAAAAGATTTTAAAAATCTGTATAATCTCTAAGGCTCCCCTGCCTTTGCAGGTCGGGAAAATCCCATTGTCTTAAAACTTCATATGTTGCAATGGCAACAGTGTTTGACAGGTTTAAACTTCTAAGTTCATTTCTCATTGGCAAACGCACACATCTGTTATAATTATCATGGAGTATGTCCTCATCAATGCCCTTGTCCTCTCTGCCAAATATAATATATACTGGCTTGTCTGCGGGATAAAATTCGTCCGAATATACTTTTTTTCCTTTGGTTGTAAAAAAATAAAATTCTCCGCTATTTTTTAACTTAAATTCCTCAAAGCTATCATATTCGTGTATTTCAAGCTTGTCCCAATAGTCCAGCCCTGCTCTCTTTAAATTTTTGTCTGTAATAACAAAACCGTATGGGCGTATTAAATGCAAAATCGCACCTGTAACCGCACAGGTTCTTGAAATATTGCCTGTATTCTGCGGTATTTGCGGTTCAATCAAAACTATATTTAAATTATTCATATCTTTATTTTTCCTTTATATTATTTTATAAATTGGTAAACTCTCTAAGCACCTGATAACCGCTAAGCCAACTAAGGCAGGGTTCAAACATAACACCGTCAAGCGGTTGTGAGGCGTAAGAATAGGTGGTTTTTACCGCAAGTTCGGTAAAACTGGTGGCACGGTTCATAGCTATTGGCAAACTGTCGCCCTTAAGTAGTCCACCGACCAAAACCGATGCAAACATATCCCCCGTTCCCGAACAATGAAAAGGCACTTCACTTATTTTTACTTTCCAATAAGCGTTACGCTCCTTGTCATAACCAATATTATAAATTCCCTTGTCAATCATTGGGACGCTTGTTATAACAACCGTTTTTGCTCCCATAATTGAAAGCTTTGCAAGCCAGCTTTTAGCCATAGCAGAGGAAAGTTGAGAGGGGTATTCTTCTTCTAACAGTATTGCTGCCTCGGTAAGGTTTGGGGTAATAACATCTGCTTTGCTAACCAGTTTTTTAAGTTCTCTACACATAGTGTCATTGTAGGTTGCATAACATTTTCCGTCATCACCCATTACAGGGTCAACTACTTTTAAAGCATCAGGGAAAGCATTAAAAAAATCAAGACAATAATCAATCTGCTCAATAGAACCCAAAAAGCCAGTATAAACACAATCAAAATTCATTTTAAGTTTTTCATAGTGCTTAAGTGCGGACGGAATAAATTCGGTAAGGTCACTCATAACAAAGTCAGTGTATCCTGTGTGTGCCGAAAGCACAGCTGTTGGGACTGGGCAGACCTGAACCCCCATTGTGGAAAGGGTTGGAATAATAACCGTAAGCGAACAGCGACCAACACCTGATATATCGTTTATTGCCGCTACTTTTTTTATTATACTCATCAAAATTTCTCCTTAATTACTATATACTTTTTTATTATACACCCTAACAAGCATTTTTTCAAGGGAATTAATAGAAAATTAATAATTAATAATTATTAATTAACAATTATAGCAATGTTATAAAATAAAGCTTTTTATATTAAATTGTTGTATTTTTATTATTTTTTAGAGAAAATATCAAAATCGGCTTGACTTTTTAAAAGTTATATGTTATAATTGTATTATATTAATTTTGGAATGGAGGTTTTAAAAATTAGCGAAAAAACTAAATCGTCCGGTCTGGTTCAATTTATAAAATATTGCTTTGTTGGCGGAATTGCAACCGTTTTTGATACGGGACTTTATACCGCTTTTATGTGGGTTTTTGACAAAACTGCAATGAATGTAAACCTTGCAACCTTTATTGCTGAGGCTATTGGTTTTGTTGCAGGACTTGTTGTCAATTTTATTTTGTCAAAAATGTTTGTTTTTACTGGAGAAGCAAAGGTAAAAAGCCAAAAAGCCGAATTTTTAGCCTATGCGGTAATTGGTCTTGTTGGTCTTTTGCTCACCTACTTACTGTTGCTTTTGTTTAACAAATTTATAGTTATAGCTTTTTTGGGAAAATGGAATGTCGTATTTAATAAATTGCTTGCAACTGGCATAGTGCTTGTATATAATTATCTGGCAAGAAAATTTTTTGTCTATAAAAAATAGAAAATTATGTTCCTTGCCATAGTCAGGGAATATATTAATAAAAAAATAAGTAAAGGAGTATATTCATGAAAAAAATAGTAATAATAGGAGCTGGTCCTGCCGGACTTACCGCCGCTGTCCAACTTCTTAAGGACAAAGACCAACAATTTGAAGTGGTTATTCTTGAAGAATCAAACGCTATTGGAGGAATTTCCAGAACCGTTCATTACAAGGGTAACCGAATGGATATCGGCGGACACAGATTTTTCTCCAAAAGTGACGAGGTTATGCAGTGGTGGAACGACCTTATGCCAACACAAGGCAAAAACAGTTTTGATGACAAAAAGCTCCACCGCAAAAAACCTTTGGTAGAGGGTGGCCCTGACCCAGAAAAAGAAGATAAGGTTATGCTTATCCGTGATAGAGTTTCAAGAATTTATTATAAAAAACATTTCTTTGATTACCCTGTTAGCATGAAATGGGAAACGATTAAAAACATGGGATTTCTTACAACACTTGATGCAGGTTGTAGCTATCTTAAATCTACTGTTGCTCCCCTGCCCGAAGATAACCTTGAAAATTTCTATATCAATAGATTTGGTAGAACACTTTATAGTATGTTCTTTGAGGGCTACACCAAAAAACTTTGGGGCAGACACCCCTCAGAAATTTCCGCAGATTGGGGTTCTCAGCGTGTAAAGGGACTTTCAATTGTTGCCCTGCTCAAAGATATGGCTTCTAAACTTACAGGAAGTAAAGGCGACAAAGAGGTTGAAACCTCTCTTATCGAACAGTTCTATTATCCTAAATATGGTCCGGGTCAGCTTTGGGAAACTGCCGCAGAAAAGGTAAAGGAACTTGGTGGCACAATTCTTATGAACCATGGTGTTACTAAAATTAATACTGAAAAAGGCAAAATTAAATCGGTTGTTTGCAACACTCCAGACGGCGAAAAGACAATTGACGGAGATATTTTCATTTCGTCAATGCCTGTAAAAGATTTGGTTTGCTCCATGCAGGGAGAGCCTGTTCCAGAAGATATGCTTGAAATTGCAGAGGGACTTCCTTACCGTGACTTTGTAACGGTTGGTCTTTTGGTGCCAAAGCTTAATCTTAAGAACGAAACCGCTATTAAAACCCTTTCTAATATTGTTCCCGACTGCTGGATTTATGTACAGGATAGAAACGTTAAATTGGGTCGTATTCAGATTTTCAACAACTGGTCGCCTTATATGGTCGAAAAACCGGAAGAAACCGTTTGGATTGGTATGGAATATTTCTGTAATGAAGGAGATAAATTCTGGAATCTTCCCGACAAACAGCGTATTAAATTTGCTGCTCGTGAACTGGCAAAGATGGGTGTTATTGACGAAAGCGATGTTCTTGACGCTCACTGCGAAAAGGTAAAGAAAGCGTATCCCGCTTACTTTGATACTTATGAAGACTTTGATGATTTGATTGAATATCTTGATACTTTTGAAAACCTTTATTGTGTCGGACGTAACGGACAGCATAGATATAACAACATGGACCACTCCATGCTTACCGCTATGAGAACAGCAGACGCAATCAAAGCAGGCAAAACAGACAAAACCGAAATTTGGAATGTCAACACCGAAAAAGAATATCACGAAAAGAAGTAATTTAACTATAATAAAATTGCTTTAGAAAATTTCAAACATTCCCCCGCCTTAAGCGAGGGAATGTTATTTATTAATAAAAAATCTCTCTGCCTTGTGGCGGAGAGATTTTTTTAGTATTAAGAATTGACCGAAGTTTCAAATTCGGTTACCCCTGAAAATATTGTAAAGGCAACCTCTTTCTGATACTGTTCGGATTCAAGCATTGCCGATTCCTGCTTATTGGACAAAAAACCACACTCGCACATAATTGCAGGGCAATGTGAATTGACAAGCAGATACAATTCATCAGTTACAAGCTTTATTTCTCTTTCATTTTCCGGCTGAAGATTTTGTTTGAATTTGTTTTGAACAATCTGGGCAAGCTGTCCGCTTAGTGGATTTGTGCCACTGTAAAACATTTGAGCTCCACTGTATTTAGGGTCGGTAAACTGATTTTGATGCACCGACACAGCAATAGTATTTTCTACCTTGTTGATTATGGCAAGGCGGTTTTTCATATCGGATAACTTCTGCTTGGAAATACCTGTAATTCCACTGTCGTATATCGCTTTATCTTCGCTTCTTGTCATAACAACATCATATCCAAACACCCTCATCATATCGGCAAACTCAAGCGAAACAGCAAGGTTAATTCCCTTTTCGGGAGTGCCGTCAATGCTGATACAACCGCCGTCCTCTCCGCCGTGTCCGGGGTCTATAACAATAATCGGACGGGAAGCATCAAGCTTGGAGGAAAAAACCGACTGCCCTTTTTCATTGTTTTTATGTATTGTATAAGCGGTTGCAAATGCAAGTACCCCCACACATATTCCTACATATTTAAGACGGCTTACCAGCTTTTTCATCTGGCTTTTTTTATCTTCCATATAATATTTCTCCTTTCGGTGTTTTGATACATACTATTCAAGTTGTCCCGCCAATATTACAATCAAAGAATTAAATATTTTCATGCCCCAGCCAACAGGAAATTAAATCTCTTGACTTTTTAACAATATAGTGCTATAATAATTTTGTAGTAAAATAATAAGGCGGTGAAAAAATGACACTATTACAAATAAAATATATTATTGAAATAGTAAATTGCAAATCCATAACGGGAGCGTCAAAAAAATTATATATATCCCAGCCCAGTCTTTCAAATTCGGTTAAAGAACTGGAAAAAGAACTTGGAATAATTATATTTAACCGCACACCAAAAGGCATTTCTCTTTCGGCAGAGGGAGCGGAATTTCTTTCCTATGCAAGGCAGGTTTACGAGCAGTCTAAAATTCTTGAACAACACTACAAAAACCATAAACCAATAAAACAGCTTTTTTCGGTATCCACCCAGCACTATTCATTTTCGGTCAGAGCGTTTTCCAACCTGCTCAGCTGTGAAAACAAAAACGAATATGATATGTCAATCAGAGAAACAAGAACCTATGAAATTATTGAAGATGTTAAAAATTTGACCAGTGAAATAGGTGTGCTTTATAAATCGAATTTTAACAAGAATGTTATTGAAAAGTTTTTAAGCGAAAATCACCTTGATTTTTATCCACTATTTGAAGCGGACGCACATATTTTTATAAGCACCTCTCACCCACTTTCAAACCGCAACGAGGTCAGTCTTGAAGAACTTGAGAATTATCCTTTTTTGTGCTTTGAACAGGGCAGTCACAACTCTTTCTATTTTTCGGAAGAAATGCTAAGCGACCGTATACGCAAAAAAGTCATAAGAGTAAGCGACCGTGCCACCCTTTTCAATCTGCTTGTTGGACTTAACGGCTATACCGTTTCTTCAGGGGTTATCAACACCGAACTGTACGGAAACAATATACTTGCGGTAAAACTGAATTGCAGTGAAAAAATGACGGTGGGATATATTCTTAATTCCAAAACCCGCCCTTCACCAATCTGCTGTGAATATATAGAGGAATTAAAAAAACTTACTGCTGACTCTGATATTAAAATTTGAATAAATATATTGACAAAATCTTAAATACATGATATAATAAAAATAGTTGTTTAATATATGTAGCAATCACATTAATTATTTGCAAATTTTAAAATACAAATGAAAGTAATCAGGCAAAAAAATATTATTTTATTGTGTTGCTATAGTTATAATTTTTTTAATTTGTTTTTATTTTATTTTTAAAAAGTGAGGACATATGCCAAGAATAAATTTGCTAAAAAAAGAAGTGTATGAACTTATTGCAGCCGGCGAGGTTATCGACCGACCCAGTGCAATTGTTAAAGAACTGCTTGAAAATGCAATTGATGCAGGAGCGTCAATTATAACCGTGGAGATAAAGGAAGGCGGAAAAAGCTACATAAGAGTTTGCGACAATGGTTGTGGCATTTCCCGTGAGGATTTGCCAACCGCTTTTCGCCGTCATGCCACCAGCAAGGTTTCAACACAGGACGACCTTAATACAATAATGACGCTGGGGTTTCGTGGCGAGGCTCTGGCTTCGGTTTGTGCAGTAGCAAAGGTGGATATTATAACCAAGCCCAAAAATGACGCTCTGGGTTCACATATGATAATAGAGGGGTCTAAACAAAGGAAGATTGAGGATACCGGTTGCCCCGATGGAACAACCATTGTTGTAAGGGATTTGTTTTACAATGTTCCAGCAAGACTTAAGTTTTTAAAATCTGCCACAACAGAGGGAAACGCAATCGCCACAGTGGTTCAAAAGATTATTCTTTCCCACCCCGATATATCCTTTAAATTTATCCGTGACAACAAAACGGATATAATTACCTCCGGCGACAGAAAAAGCTATTCAGCAATATACAGCGTTTTCGGCAGAGATTTTGCAAAAAGCCTTATAGAGGTGGAATACCACCATAACAACATACAGGTCAGCGGTTATATCAGCAAACCGCTTGAATGTAAAGGCAAAAGAATTTTTCAAAATTTCTTTATCAACGGCAGATATGTTAAATCCAACACCTGCCACACTGCATTGGAAGAGGCTTACCGCAACAATATCATGGTTGGAAAATTTCCTGCCTGTGCCCTCTTTTTGGACATTGACCCTAACACTATAGATGTTAATGTTCACCCCGCTAAAATTGAAATCAGGTTTTCGGACGAGAAAAAAGTGTATGACGCTGTATTCTTTGCGGTTAAAAACGCTCTTATGAAAAATGATACAACCAATGTTATGAGTATTGCCCCAAAAGAACAACCCAAAAATTTATATGCTGAAAAACCGCAAGGAGAACAAATTTCCTTTGAAAATAATGCTGTTTTAAACAACTTGGATAATATAGATTGTGCAAAAATTGCAGGCAATACAAATAATAATATAGATGATAATACAGAACAAAGCCCTAATATTTCAAATTCTGAACCGGACGGTGAAAATTTATTTATTAAAAATCTTGAAAAGGATATTTCATCAAAACCAATAAATCACAAAACAGAATCCGCTCAACCTCAAGAAATAATGCAGAAGCAGGAAAACAGTGAGTTTAAATATTTAGGAGCAAACTCTTTTGTAAAAGAAACTCCTGCTCCTCCGCCCCCACCACCGACCGAAAAACCGTTAAAGCTTGTCGGTGAAATATTTAATACTTATATAATAGTTGAACAGGGCAAGGACGTATATATTATAGACAAGCACGCTGCCCACGAACGATATATTTTTGAGCAGATTAAGAGCAAGGCTCTTAACCTTGATTCGCAAATGTTGCTTGAACCAATCTATGTTCTTTTGGGATATGATGAATATGATGCTTTAATTTCCAATCTTGAAAAGGCTAAGCAGTTTGGTTTTATAATAGAAGACGATGTCGCACCGACTGTTGCCGTTACAGGTGTTCCGGTGCTTGTGTTCGACACAGAAATTTCCGAACTTGTAGAACAGCTTGCAAAAAATTTTTTAAACAATATGCAAAATCCACAACTTGAGATTTTCGATGACCTGCTCCATTCAATCGCCTGCAAAGCGGCAATAAAAGCACATGATATTAATAGCGACAAAGAACTGCTTTATCTTGCAAAATGTGTTTTCAATGAGGATATACGATACTGCCCACACGGCAGACCGGTTAAAATAAAACTTTCAAAATATGAAATTGAAAAACAGTTTAAAAGAATAATATAAAGGAGAGATTATGGAGAATAAAATAAAAATTGTGGTTATTGCAGGACCTACTGCAAGCGGGAAAACTGCTGTTGCCACGGGTCTTGCAAAGGAACTTGATGGCGAGGTGGTTTGTGCCGATTCCATGCAGATATACAAAGGAATGTCTATTGCAACCGCTGTTCCAACCAAAGATGAAATGTGTGGCGTTCCCCACCACCTTTACAATTTTGCAAGCCCCGAACATAAATATAGTGTTGCCGATTATGTTAAAGACGCTTCCGAGGTTATCGAGGATATTTCTGCAAGAGGTAAACTGCCAATTCTTTGTGGCGGTGCGGGACTTTACATTGATTCGCTTGTACAAAATGTTAAGTTTTCGGAGGTTAAAAGCGACCCTAAATTAAGAGAACAACTTGCCGAATATGCAAAGACAAACGACAACGAGGCTCTTTGGCAGAAGCTTTTTGAAATCGACCCCGAATATGCTAAGACTCTGCACCCAAACAATCTGGTAAGGGTTATAAGAGCAATCGAAGTTTTTCAACTTACAGGAATTAAAATGTCAGAGCAACTAAAACAGAGCAAAACTGCCGAATCTAAATATAATGCTAAAATTTTCGGACTATACTATTCCGACCGTAATAAATTATACGAACGTATAAATTTAAGGGTGGATAAAATGATAGAACAAGGACTTGTGGAAGAAGCAAGACAATTCTATAAAAACTACCGACCCGAAACCTCCGCACAGGCAATAGGATATAAAGAACTTATACCCTATTTTGAGGGCAGGCAAACCTTGGAAGAATGTGTTGACAAAATCAAGCAGTATACCCGTAATTATGCCAAAAGACAACTTACTTGGTTTAGAAAAAATCCCAAAGTTGAGTGGATAGACTGCCAAAGCCTTGGGAATTGTAAAAAAATTGTTAATAATGTGCTTGAAAGTCTATTCAAATCATAAAAAGTATGTTATAATATAAGATGTGGATATATCGGAATTTTTTATCTTCCGATTTTAAAAAAAACTTTTTAGTAAAAGGAGTAAAAGATACTATGAACAAAAACATGAACCTACAGGATGTATTTCTTAATCAGGCAAGAAAGGAAAAAATCTATACTACTATTTTTCTTGTAAACGGATTCCAACTTAGAGGAATTGTAAAGGGCTTTGACAGCTATATTGTTATTCTTGACTGCGAGGGTAAACAGAATGTTGTTTACAAACACGCTATTTCTACAATCGTTCCCGCAAAGCCAATTAATATTATGGATTCTGATAAGGATACAAGCTCTGCCGGCAACCCCGGAAAATTTATCGGAGTTGAATAAAAATGGAAAAGGCTTCTAAAGCTGCTTATAAAACCTTTATCATACTGTTTGCTATATTCGCTATTTTTATGTTTTCAAGTCAAATTTATACATTTACTAAAGGCTACCACAAAACACATGACGCCTCAGTATATACGGTCAACGAAAACATTTCTTTTCAAGGAATAGTTGCCCGTGATGAAACCGTGCTTACTTATGATAAAGAGGGGACTATAAATTATAAAATTCCTGACGGCAGCAAGGTGATAACCTCCTCGGTTATTGCCGAGGTTTACAACAGCCGTGCAGATGTACTTAACCTTAATCAAATTGAAAATATTAATTCGCAGATTGCGGGCTTAAAACGTGCAAGCGACCCCGGCACAACCAACTATGTTGAACCGCAGGCTCTTATTACCAAGATAAACAACAATTATAAATCCTTGGCAAACCTTATTGCAAAACAGGATTATTCACAGGCTATGAACTATGCTGATGATATGCTTATGGATATGAACATTTACAGCGTCATAACCGGCAAAAGTGATAATTTCGACAGCACGATTTCGCAACTTCAGGGGCAGGTTAACTACCTTTCCAATTCTGCAAAAGAACCGATTGATAAAATTGTCAGCAACATAAACGGCTATTTTTCATCAAACTGCGACGGATATGAAACACTGGTAAACAAAAGCAATATACTTAAAATGAAAAAAAGCGATGTGGAATCGCTTCTTTCAACCAAAACCCAAGCTCCGAAAAATGCAATAGGAAAAACCTTTGATGATTATGCTTGCAATATTGTAGGGGTTATTTCAACCGGGGTGGAGATTTCGCAGGGTGATATTCTTACATTGCAACTTTCTAATTCAAAACTGGATTATAAAGCATCGGTTGTAAGCATAATACCCACCGAGAACAAAAATGAATATGTGATTGTTCTTTCCTGCAATGTTCTTGATGACGCTCTTGTTTCTCAGCGGATTATAAAAACCGAAATTGTATTTGACAAATATGAGGGTATTAAAGTTCCACGTGATGCAATTAAATTTCATAATGGTCAAAAGGGTGTTGTCACTTTAGAGGGAGAACAACTTTATTTTAAAAAAATCGAAGTAATTTATGAGGGCGATGATTTCGTTCTTGTAAGCGAAAACAACGACAAATGGGATTATCTGTCGCTTTATGATAAAATACTTCTTGAAGATGCAAGGGAGGAAGATGTTAATTATGATGGAAAACCAAAGCCCACAGATTCCAATTCAAACAAATCTGACAGCAAATGACCATATAAAAAATAATTATGAGCGGATTTTGCAGAATATAAGCAACGTTGACCATAAGGTTGATATTATGGCAGTTACAAAAACGGTTGCTCCCGAAAAGATAAACTATGCCTGCTCGCTTGGAATAAATCTTCTTGGCGAAAACAGAGTGCAGGAATATCTTTCCAAAAAGGACAGCTACAATCCAAATGCACAGGTTCACTTTATCGGACATCTTCAGACAAACAAGGTAAAATATATAATAGACAGCGTTAAAATGATACACTCTGTGGACAGCCTTAAGCTCGCAAAAGAAATCAACCGACTTGCAAAAGCTCATGGTAAAACTATGGATATACTTTTGGAAATTAATATTGGCGGAGAAACTTCCAAAAGCGGTGTTATGGCAGATGGTTTAAATCAGCTTATAGATGAAATACTGCCTCTTGAAAATGTAAATATAAGAGGATTTATGGCTATTCCGCCTGTCGGTTGTAATGAAAAGATTTTCGGTCAGATGCAGGAACATTTTGAAAGGTTTAAAAATTATGACCGCCTTAATCTTGACACCCTTTCAATGGGAATGTCACAGGACTACACAACCGCAATAAAATATGGTGCAACTGTTATACGAATCGGAACTGCACTTTTTGGACAAAGAGATTATAGTAAAGGAGGGATTTAAGTGGGAGTTAAAGATTTTGTTGGCAAATATTTTTTAGGTCATGACGATGAAAGCGAACAAGAGGTTGTGCCTAAAAAAACCAAGCCACCCGAAAAAACCAAGGCAAGCAAACCTAAGCCGGCTGCAAAACCGGTTCAAACCGAAAATAAAACCAACGACTCACAATACCAAACTAAATATACAGATTATAATCAGGGGCGAAGCTATCTTCCCCCAAAAAATGATTTAAATGGAGGTAAAGAAATGAACGAAAGATTCAAAAGTAGCAACGCTAACAACGGCAGTAATAATTCTAATCCGTACAGTCGACAGGCAAATTCATATTCTTCACAGCCTCAACAATCCTCAAACGGCATGAACAATATGAATACCAATTCAAATAATGGTCAGAACGGAACAAACCGAGAGGTTAAAATTGCAGCACAAACCACCCTCCAGATTGTTCTTGCACGACCGGTTGAATTTGGTGAGGCAAAAGCTATTGCCAAAGAACTTAACAATCAGAAAACAGTTCTGCTTAATTTGGAACTGGTTGAACAAAAAGAAGCAAGAAGAATACTTGATTTTCTTGCAGGGGTGGCTTTTGCAAACGATGGCGACATTAAGATGATGGCACAAAATACATTTGCATTTATGCCAAAGAACGTAGGGTTCAGTGGCGTTGACCTTATGAGCGAACTGGAAAACAATGGACTGGGATTTTAAATTTTATTTAAATTACTATGACACAAGAAGATAAATTTATGCTTGATAAAATTTCCAACCTTGCAAGAAAAGCCGAAGAAAAATATATATTCGGCTCGACCTTTTTTCTTAACACCACCGAACTTGAAATTGCCAAGGAATTTGTTCAAAAAAACAATATGCAGAACTTTATGTTCTGGGGAGGGGCAGAAAACGCATATAGAAAATGTCTTGCGTTTTTTCCGCCCTGCGATAAGCCTGACCCAAACAAAATTCCTATCACAGGATATACTATAAATCTTCCAAAAGGTTATAGCGTATCCCACAGGGATATTTTGGGAACGCTTATGTCATTGGGAATTAAAAGAGAATGTATTGGAGATATTGCCATAGACCAAGAAAGCGGAAACTATGCGGTGTTTGTGGTAAACAGCATTGCACCACAGGTTGAAAGCATAACCAAAATTGCAAGGGTGGGTGTAAGTTTTTCAAAAGGGGTGGAGGATATAGACTTCTCTCCAAAATTTAAAAAAATTGAAAAAACAATTGCATCACTTCGTTTGGACTGCTTTGTTTCTGCCTGCACCAATCTTTCCAGAGAAGTCGCTCAAAATGCTATAAAACAAGGCATCGTAAGGCTGAACGGTTCTGTTGTTTCAAACAAAAATTTTCCGATATTCTTGGGGTGTATAGTTTCAATTGCAGGATTCGGAAGATTTATTTTGTCTGATATAGGTAAAACAACCAAATCGGGCAAACTTCATGTTACAATTAACAAGTATATATAAAATCTATAATGCAGTGTGCTATAAAATAATTTTTTTTAGGAGGAATAAAAATGATTACCGCAGAGGATATAAAGAGAAAAGCTTTTACCGCTGACAAAAACGGTTATTCTCAGGCAGAGGTTGACGCATTTTTGGACGAACTTGCCGAAAGCGTTTCGGAAAGCGAGCAAAGGGTTGTAACACTTGTAGAGGCTCTTAACGGCTATAAAGAAGACGAAGAAGCAATCAAAACCACCCTGCTCAATGCTCAAAAAGAAGCAAACAAAATCATAAAGGACGCTAAAATAAAGGCTGAAGAAATGATTGAAAATGCACAGAGCGAACAACAGAAAATTTCTGAACAGTCGGCTTATGAATGTGAAAAAATCGTTCGTGAACACAAAGAAAAATGTGCAAAACTTATCACCGAAAACACCGAAATTACTGAACGCAAAATCGCAGAGATTAAACGTATTTATAACGAACAGAAAACCAAACTTGAAAATCTTAAGATTGAAGTTACCTATTTTAAATCCCAGCTTACCTCTTTATACAACAAGCAACTGCATCTTATGATGGATATTCCTGAACTTTCCGATGCGGAAATTGAGGAAATTGAAAGCAAGGTTGAACAATCCTACCGAGATGAAATGGACGGCAAAAAGAAGAGTTTTAACCCTCCGCCGGTTCACACATCTAATGTAAACAAAACGGTTATACAACAACAGGAACTTGCCGATGATGCCACACAAGAAGATATAGCAAAGGCTATTGAAGAAAAAAAGAAAAAGGAAAAAACTGCACAGTTGGATAAAATCCTCAACACTGCACAGCTTGAAACTGTAAGTTCCGATACAGAAAAGTTTAATAATTTAAAATTCGGAAATAAATCTTAATACTAAGGAGTTTTTTAATATGTCACAGGATTACAACAATACTATGAATTTGCCCAAGACCGATTTCCCAATGCGTGGAAACCTGCCCAAAAGAGAACCCGAAAAGCTTAAGGTTTGGAATGAGAAAAAGCTTTACGAGCAGATTATGAAGACAAACGAGGGCAAGCCTACTTATATTCTTCATGACGGACCTCCATATGCAAACGGAAACATTCATTTGGGAACAGCTCTTAACAAAATTCTTAAGGATATTATTGTAAAATTCAAGAATATGGACGGCTATAAATCCCAGTATGTTCCCGGTTGGGATACCCACGGACTTCCAATTGAACTTAAGGCAATGAAGGATATTGGCGTGGAAAATGGTGCTATTCCTCCGCTTGAACTCCGCAAACATTGTAAAGAATTTGCCCTTAAATATGTTAATATTCAAAAAGAACAGTTTAAGCGTCTTGGTGTTATTGCAGACTTTGACAACCCTTATCTTACACTTAAGCCAGAATTTGAAGCAAGACAGGTAAAAGTGTTTGGCGAAATGGCAAAGAAAGGCTATATCTACAAGGGACTTAAGCCGGTTTATTGGTGTCCGGAGTGCCAAACTGCTCTTGCAGAAGCTGAAATTGAATATGCAGATGACCCATGTCATTCCATCTTTGTTAAGTTTGAAGTGACAGATGATAAGGGACTTTTTGAGGGAATTGACCTTGGTAAAACCTATTTTGTAATCTGGACAACCACCACATGGACACTCCCCGGCAACCTTGCAATCTGCGTTGGACCTGAATATGAATATACTATTGTTTCGGCTGGTGGCGAAAATTATGTTATGGCAAAGGAACTTGCTCCGCAGGTTATGAAAGCCGCAGGCATTGAAGAATATACATTCGAAAAGACATTCAAGGGCAAAGAACTTGAAGGCTTGCAAACTGCTCACCCATTTATGAATCGTCCATCTCCAATTATTGTTGGTGACCATGTAACACTTGAAAGCGGTACAGGTTGCGTTCACACCGCTCCCGGATATGGTGTTGAGGACTTTGAGGTTTGCAAAAACTATCCCGAAATCGGAATTGTTGTCGGTGTTGATGGAAAAGGCGTTCTTACCGAACAAAGTGGAATGTTTGCGGGTCTTAAAACTGACGAGGCAAACAAGGAAATTGCAAAACATCTTGAAAGCACAGGCAATCTTTTTGCACTTGAAAAAATCAAGCACCAATATCCACACTGCTGGAGATGTAAATCGCCAATCTTGTTTAGAGCTACTGAACAATGGTTCTGTTCAATCAACGGCTTTAAAGATGACGCTGTAAAGGCAATTGAAAGTGTTAAGTGGATTCCTGAATGGGGCGAGGGTAGAATTAAAAATATGGTTATCGACCGTTCCGACTGGTGCATTTCACGTCAAAGAACATGGGGCGTTCCTATTCCAATTATCTACTGCAAAAAGTGCCACAAGGCTATTGTAAATGACGATACAATTAACGCTATTTCTGACCTATTTAGAAAAGAGGGTTCGGATGCTTGGTGGATTCACGACCTTAAAGAATTTATCCCATCTACTGTTAAATGCGAATGTGGCTGTGATGAATTTGAAAAAGAATATGACATCATGGACGTGTGGTTTGATAGTGGTGTTACACATACTTCTGTTCTTGATGAGGTTGAGGGTCTTTCTGCTCCTGCTGATTTGTATCTTGAGGGTGCTGACCAGTACAGAGGTTGGTTCCAATCCTCTCTCCTTACCTCGGTTGTTTGCAAGGGTCAAGCTCCTTACAAGGCAGTTTGCACACATGGTTGGGTTGTTGACGGAAACGGCAAGACAATGCACAAATCCCTTGGCAACGGTATTGAACCAGAAGAAATCACCGAAAAATATGGTGCGGATATTTTAAGACTTTGGGTTGCATCTTCTGATTATCATTCGGATATTAGAATTTCAAAGGATATTCTTGCCCAGCTTTCCGAAGCTTATAAGAAAATTAGAAACACCGCAAGATTTATTCTTGGTAACCTTTCAAGTGGCAACGGTTTTAACCCCGATGAAAACATGGTAAGCCTTGATAAAATTGATGGTCTTGATAAATGGGCTTTGATTAAGCTTGACCAACTTATTACCAAAGTTAAATCTGCTTATAATGCTTTTGATTATCATATTGTGTTTAATGCAATTCACAATTTCTGCATTGTAGATATGTCCAATTTCTATTTGGATATTATCAAGGATAGATTGTACTGTGAGGCGGACGAAAGCCTTTCAAGGCGTTCCGCACAGACAGTAATTTATATCATTCTTAAGGCTCTTGCAAAACTTGTTGCCCCAATTCTCAGCTTTACAGCCGAAGAAATCTGGGATTATATCCCTCACAGCAAGGACGATAACACAGAAAGTGTGTTCTTAAATCAGATGCCTGAAGTTAGCGGACTTACTGCCGATGATGCTTTCCTTGCAAAATGGGATAGAATTGAGGCTCTCCGTGAGGACGCAAAGAAAGAACTTGAAAACAAGCGTGCTGAAAAAATTATCGGTGCATCTCTTGAAGCTAAACTTACAATTTATGCTGACGATAGCGTTTATGATGAAATTTCAGCAGTAAAGAATGAACTTGCAAAGTGCTTTATCGTTTCGGAAGTTGCAATTGAAAAAGACAGCTCCAAAGGCGAATACAAAGGCGAGTTTGAGGGAGTTTCCCTTACAGCCTCCAAAGCAGAGGGCGAAAAGTGCGAAAGATGCTGGATTTATTCAAATGAAGTAGGCAAAATCGCAGCACACCCGACACTCTGCAAGAGATGTGCCGAAGTTGTTGCAATCAAATTAAAATAATTAACGGAGAAATTTATGTTTATTATCAGTCTTGCAGTTATTGCACTTACGGTTGGGCTTGACCAGCTTACCAAATATTTAACACTTACCTATATTGATAAATTTCAGATTATCGAGGTTGTAAAAATAGGTGGTGTAAAACTATTTTCGCTTACCCATGTTACCAACACTGGGGCAGCTTGGAGCATTATGTCAGGCAATACACTATTTCTTATTGTTCTTCCGATTATTGCAATAACTGCGGCTATGATATATCTTTATAAAATACGCAGAAAATCTACTCTTAATCTTGTTTCGCTGAGTATGGTTGTGGGCGGAGGAATTGGAAATCTTATCGACCGTATAAGATTGGGTGAGGTTGTCGACTTTATCAAAACGGATTTTATCGATTTTCCTATATTCAATCTTGCGGATATATTTATTGTGTGCGGTGCTATTATATTTTATATAAATATGCTTGTGCTGAGTGCAAAAGAAGAAAAGGAAAAGAAAAATAATGGAAAGTAAAAGGTTTGTAATTTCGCAGGAGCTTGCTGGAACAAGAGCAGACAAGGCTATTTGCGAATTGGAATTAGATGTTTCTGTTTCAAGAAGCGGTATTGTAAAGCTTATTGAATCGGGGAATGTTACCATAAACGGCAAATCTACCGACAAAAAATACAAACTTTGTGTCGGTGATGTAATAGAAATTATCGTTCCCGACCCACAACCACTTGAAGCACAGCCACAGGATATTCCAATTGAAATAGTTTATGAGGACGATTGCCTTTTGGTGGTAAACAAGCCAAAAGGAATGGTGGTTCACCCAGCGGCAGGCAACCCCGATGGAACACTTGTCAATGCCCTGCTTTATCACTGCAAAGGCAGACTTTCCTCGATAAACGGAGTTGTTCGACCGGGAATTGTGCATAGGATTGACAAGAACACAAGCGGTCTTTTAATGGTGGCAAAAACTGATGAGGCACATAATTTTCTTGCAGAGCAGATTAAATCACATTCTTTTACAAGGGTGTATCAAGCACTTGTTGTGGGGCATTTTAATCCCGAACAAGGCACAATTGATGCACCTATTGGAAGAAGTGCTTACGACCGAAAAAAAATGTGTGTTACAGAGAAAAATTCTAAACCTGCTATAACCCACTACAAAACCCTTGAAATTTTTAATGGTCTTAGCCTTGTTGAATTTAAACTCGAAACGGGAAGAACCCACCAAATAAGGGTACATTCGGCTTTTAAAGGTCATGCGGTGTATGGTGATGATGTTTATGGAAAAGCCGTAAAAGGTTTGCAGGGTCAGTGCCTTCACGCTAAAAAACTTGGTTTTATTCACCCAAAAACTCAGCAGTATATGGAGTTTGACACAGAGCTGCCCGAATATTTTAATCAGATTATGAGGAAACTTTAATGTTTGAAAATATAAAAAAAGTTCTTATTATAACCGACCTTGACGGAACACTTCTGCCCAAATCAAAGGTTGTTTCGCAAAAAACACTTGAAGCTATAAAAAAATTTACGGCTGACGGCGGAAAATTTTCAATAGCAACCGGCAGAGCCATTCAGTCAACAACCCAATACTTTGACGCTTTCCCAATTAATGCACCCATTGTACTTTGCAACGGTGGAATGATTTATGATATACAAAAAAATAAATCGATATATAATATATTTCTTCCCGATTTTACAAAACAAGTGTTAAGAAAAATTCTTGACGACAATCCCGACACGGGCTGTGAAATCCTGCGACCTGACAATGTATGGGCGGTTCAAATTAACCAGTTTGAAGAAACTCATCTTACATATTATAAAACCGTTCCCGAGCGGTGCAGTCTGGAAAAAGTGCCGAACGACTGGAACAAAATTCTTTTTGCCGACAGTCCCGAAAATCTTGAAAAACTAATTGAATATGTGGAAAACAGTGATATTATCAATTGTGGACTTGAGTTTGTGCGTTCGGCAAAATCTTATTATGAAATTCTTCCGCCTAATGTCACAAAGGGTTCGGCGGTTGACAATATGCGGAAACTTTGTGGTATGCAGGACTATACTATTGTTGCGGCAGGCGACTATAACAACGATATTGCAATGCTTAAGGCGGCTGATATTGCAGTTTGCCCGTCCAATGCCGTAGATGATGTAAAACAGGTGTGCGATGTTGTGTCGGAATACTCCTGCGAACAGGATTTTATGGCTCACGTTATAGATATGGTGTATAACAGACTTAAAAAATAATTTTAAACGGAGGTTTTAAAATGGACGAATTAACAAAAAAATCACTTAAAATTAATGCCTGCAAGGTCAGAAAAGGCATTATCGAGGGTGTTTTCAACGCAAAATCAGGACACCCAGGCGGTTCACTTTCGATAGCGGACACAATAACCTACCTTTATTTTAATCTTATGAATGTAGACCCTAAAAACCCCGATTGGGAAAAGCGTGACAGATTTGTGCTTTCCAAAGGTCATACTGTACCTGCACTCTATTCAGCACTTGCACTTAAAGGATTTTTTCCAACCGAAGAACTTAAAACACTTCGTCATATAGGTTCTCATTTGCAGGGTCACCCCTCAATAACTACTGTTGGTATTGATATGTCATCTGGTTCACTCGGTCAAGGAATTTCCGCTGCCTGCGGTATGGCTCTTGCTGGAAAAATCAAAAAGGAAAATTTCAAGGTTTATACTATTTTGGGCGACGGCGAAATTCAAGAAGGTCAGGTTTGGGAAGCTTGTATGTTTGCAAGTCACAACAATCTTGATAACCTTATTGCAATTGTCGACAACAACGGACTCCAGATTGATGGTAACATTGAAGACGTATGCTCCCCTTATCCAATTAAAGAAAAGTTTGAGGCTTTTAACTGGAAAGTAATCGAAATGAATGCACATTGCTTTGACGATATGGAAAGAGCATTTAATGAAGCCTTAAATTCCGACCGTCCTGTTGCTATCATTCAAAAGAGTGTTAAGGGTAAAGGCGTTTCGTTTATGGAAAATCAAGTTTCATGGCATGGAGTTGCTCCAAATGCTGAACAGTATCAGCAGGCAATGCAGGAACTTGACGCACAATTAAAGGAATTGGAGGGTTAATAAAATGTCTGAAGTTGTAAAAATTGCCACCCGTGAAAGCTACGGCAACGCTCTTGTGGAGCTTGCCGAAAAATATCCGCAGCTTTGCGTTCTTGATGCAGACCTTGCTGCCGCAACAAAAACCGCTATTTTCAAGAAAAAATATCCCGAAAGATTTTACGATTGCGGTATTGCAGAAGCAAACATGATGGGGGTTGCCGCAGGTCTTGCTGCAACCGGAATGATTCCTTTTGCCTCGTCCTTTGCAATGTTTGCCGCAGGCAGAGCATATGAAGTTATAAGAAATTCAATCGGTTATCCACATCTTAATGTGAAAATTGGTGCAACCCACGCAGGAATTTCCGTTGGAGAAGATGGTGCTACCCACCAGTGCAACGAGGATATCGCACTTATGAGAACAATCCCCGGAATGACAATTATAAACCCCGCTGACGATGTAGAGGCAAAAGCTGCCGTTAAAGCCGCTGCTGAATTTGTTGGACCTGTATATATGCGTTTTGGTAGACTTGCTGTTCCAGTATTCAACAATCCAGATACATATAAATTTGAACTTGGCAAGGGAATTAAACTCCGTGAGGGAACAGACATTACTATTATTGCAACTGGTCTTATGGTTTCTCCTGCAATTGAGGCAGGCGAAATTCTTGCCGGCTCGGGAATTAGTGCTGAGGTTATCAACATTCACACCATCAAACCTATTGACCGTGAAATTATAATAAATTCGGCAAAGAAAACCCACCTTGTTCTTACTGTTGAAGAACATAGTGTTATTGGCGGACTGGGTTCGGCGGTAAGCGATGTTCTTTGCGAAAACCTCCCAACCAAGGTTGTTAAAATCGGTGTAAACGATGTGTACGGTTATAGCGGACCTGCCGTTGAACTGCTTAAGAAATTTGGTCTTACTTCTGACAATATTGTTAAAACAGCAATTGACGCAGTTAAATCTAAATAAAAAAATTAATGTCCTACTGTAAAACCAGTAGGACAAATTTTTTTATATTTTAGATATTATTTGTTAAGGTCAGCCAAACCTGCAATAGAAGAAAGGTCGGGGAGGTCGTCAGGAATGTTTGCAACATCTGCAACCGATTCGGGCGAACCAGCAGGGGCAACTGCTGGTGTTGGAGCAGCCATTCCCATTTCTTGCATAAGACGCATCATTTCGGAATTAACCTCGGCATCTTTTTCCATTTGTGCAAAGGAATCATTAGCACCAAGACCCGCATTGGCAATTTCCGAAAAGGCGTTTGCCTCTGCCTCTTGACGGTCGATTTTTTCTTCCATTCGGTCAAGTTTGGAAAAGGCGGAAGAAGTATCAATATTGCCAATAGACTTAGCCATATTCTTCTGAGCCTCTGCCATTCTAGAGCGTGCAATAAGTACCGACTGACGAGATTTAGCCTCCTCAAGTTTGGAGCGGAGAGCCTCTGTCTGCATTCTTATCTGATTTACCTGTGCCGTAATTTGACTACACATTTGATTATATTGGGTTGCCTCCTTGTCGCAAGCTACCTTGCGTTCAAGAGCCTGTTTTGCAAGTTCCATATTGCCTGCCTGCATTGCCATTTTAGCTTTATTTTCCCATGTTTTAGAATTAGTTGTTGCAACCTGCACTTTTTTTTCAATCTGACGTTGAGCCGCAAGTGCTTGACCATAAGCAGTAGTACACTTTTCAAGTTCCTGCTGCATTTCAATAATAATCTGCTTTACCATTTTTTCGGGGTTTTCGGCACGGTCAAGCAGGTCGTTGATGTTGGATTTAATAATATCTCCAAGTCTTTGAAAAATTGCCATAAAAAATATCCTCCATAAAAATATATTTCATTCGCTAAGGCGAAAGATTTTTAAAGCTTGCCAATATGCGGTGTCACAGCGGTAAATGCCCTTATCGGCAAAGGAATAGGAAGCGGATTTTCCTCATTTGGTTTAATTGAATCTACATTATTTACACTGCCCACATTAACAGCATTTTTTTCAAGAACACCGCAAACTTTAGAATAAAGCGGATTTCCCTGCTGACTTTCAAGCACTGTCTTGACATATTCAGCTGGCATAGAAAAATTATCGGCACATTCCTTTATGGTGCAATTATTATTTATAATATATTCTGAATATGTTTTAAATTCCAATTGTTGCATCTGAAGTTCAAAAGAATCCATAGTCATTCCTCCCTTGCTTTATTATATTAATTATACTACTTTTAAATAAAAAAGTCAATAGTATTATAAAAATTTTATGCTGATAATTCTACGCCTATTTTAAAATTAATTTTCCTGAAAAATTTCTCCCTGCCCAAAACAAGACAAGGAGAAATATATTACGTAGTTCTAAAATTACTGCAAAAATTTAGCCCATTCAGCTCTTTCAGCGTTAAGGTCTGCAATAGCAGTGTCGGTTGTCTGAAGTTCGGCATTAAGAAGAGCTAACTCTTTTTCAGCCTTAACAATCTCCGCCTTAAGGCTTTCAATCTTTTGACCAAGAACCATCGCTTCGTTTGTTTTGCTTGCGGTTGAATCCTTAATTTGTTTGATTTGTGCATCAAGCTTTCCAATTTCAATTGGAGCAATTTTTGCCATTTTTTCGGCAAATCCATGTGAACTCATAGTTGTTTTTACCTCACTATTATTATTTATTGTTGGGGTAGCCACCTTTGGTGCAGGCTGTGGTTTGGTCTGTTGAGCTTTAGGAGCTGAAACCGGCTTTGGAGCTGGCTGTTGTGCTTTTGAAGCAGGACTTGCCTTTTTTGGCAGTTCATCAAAACTATCTGGTGTTGATGAAACTTCTGGCATCTCAGCTTTTTCTCCTTTGCTTGAAAGAACAAAATCATCAATTTCCGGTCTGTCGAGAACATCGTCCATTGATTCGTTAGGGTCGGCAATAGGCACAAACTTTTCGTTTGGTTTGGAACGTGAGATAACCTCATCGTCCACAAGTTTTACCTTATGCTCATCATCAACAAGCTTGGTTTTTGGGGCTGAAGCAGCGTTTGCAACTGGTTTAGGGGTTGGAGTAGCGTTTGCAATTACTGGCGGTTTTGGGGTTGGCGTAGCGTTTGGAATTGCTGACGGTTTTGGAGTTGGAGTAGCTCCTGCTTCCTGCTGTCTTTTTCTTGTGTGATAATCAACATAGCCACTAACCTTTTTACGAAGATGTTCAATAACAAAGCCAACAGGAATATCAAGTTCCTCGGCAATTGCAGGTTCTTCCTTACCTTGTTCAAAAGATTGCACTATTTTTTCACTGGTTGATAATTCTTTCTTTTTGTTAAATGGCATAGGCATTGACATTTAAAATTTCCCCTTTCAAAGATATAAAAATAATTGATTTAGCCTTAGCTTGGCTTTCTATATACTATTATAACATACATTTCATTAAATGTCAATATATTTTCAGATTTTTTTCACAAATAATTTAGCTAATATTACTTTTAATTTTTTCGGCTTATACTTGTAATTTTCACACATTTTACACACTTTTTTAGTCTTACAAAAATATTAACAAAAAGTAAATTTTTTTAGTCAACACTTATAAAAACGTTTACACAACTATACGCTGAAAATTACGATAATGGTCAATTTGTGTTTTTAAAAAATTTTTTTATAGGATTACTTTAAAAAGTTTTATGTATTTCATCGCCATAGACTGGGAAATACTATAACAGAAAATATAAACAACACTTTTATCCGCACCCAAGATTTTATATTATTCTTGACAACAGCAAAAAAATATGATATAATTATTTTATTATAATAACTTTATAAACTACATTTTTATATTGCTATAAATAAAATTTTGGAGGATTAAAATGAAAATCTTAGGAATAGAAAGCTCCTGCGATGAAACCGCCTGCTCGGTTGTTGAGGACGGAAAAATTATACTCTCAAATGCGGTGGCAAGCCAGATTGACGAACACAGGCTATACGGTGGCGTTGTTCCCGAAATTGCCTCCCGCCGTCATGCCGAAAATATAACTGCTACAACAAAAAAAGCCCTGCTTGATTCAGGAACTAAGCTAAAGGATATTGACGCTGTCGCTGTAACTTATGCACCGGGTCTTATCGGTGCATTGCTTGTTGGAATAAGCTTTGCAAAGGGACTTTGCCTTGCAAACAATCTTCCGCTTGTGCCGGTGCATCATATTGCAGGACATATGAGTGCAAACTATCTGACCCACCCCAATTTAAAACCACCCTATTTATGCCTTGTGGTAAGCGGAGGTCATTCGCATATTATTGAAGTTTTGGACTACACAAAGTTTCATCTTGTTGGTAGAACAAGAGATGACGCTGTTGGAGAATGTTTTGATAAGGTCGCAAGAACTATCGGTTTTGAATATCCCGGCGGAAAGCATATTGACGCAGCCGCACAGCTTGGCGACCCAACCGCCTACAAACTTCCCAAACCAAAGGTTGATGGCAGTGAATTTGATTTCAGCTTTTCGGGTCTTAAAACGGCAGTAATAAATATAGTACATAATGCAAAACAAAAGGGCATTGATATAGATGTAAACAACCTTGCCGCATCTTTCCAAAAGACTGTTACAGATATTTTGGTTGAAAAAACACAGCTTGCTGCCAAAACTTTTGGTTATAATAAAATTGCGGTTGCGGGGGGAGTGTCGGCAAATTCTTCTGTTAGAAAAGGTCTTGAAGATATGTGCCGTGAAAATAATTTTGAATTTTTCGCACCAAAGCTTGAACTTTGCGGAGATAATGGAGCTATGATTGCTTGCCAAGGCTATTATGATTTTATTTCCGGCAAAAGAGCAGATTTAAGCCTTAATGGAATTGCCACATTGCCTATTGATAAAATAAGCATATAGCAATTTTACAAAAATATATTAAATAACAAAAAATTCCTCTTATAATTTTGTATATTTTTTTGTCAAAAGGATACAATAACAACACATCTCAAACAAACGAAAGGAATGTGTATTTTATATGAAAGCTACTGGAATTGTTCGTCGAATTGACGATTTAGGACGTGTTGTTATACCAAAAGAAATAAGAAGAACCATGAGAATAAGAGAAGGATTTCCTCTTGAAATTTTCACCGGCAACAACGGCGAGGTTATCTTTAAAAAATATTCTCCCGTCAATGAACTGTCAGAGGGGGCAACCCAAGCTGCCGAAGTTATCTATAAGTTAAGCGGTGTTCCAACCGTAATTTTCGACCGTGACCATGTTGTAGCGGTTGCAGGAGCAGCAAAGAAAGAGTATGGCGAAAGAAGAATTTCCCCCGCCCTTGAAGAACTGCTTGAAACAAGAAAGAACTATCTTTACGGACGTGACAACCAAAACGAAATTATGCCGATTGAAGGTATTCAGAAGCACGCACTTGCAATCTCTCCAATTATTTCGGAGGGCGATGTTACAGGTGCAGTTGCAATTGTGGCAAATGATGATAAGACACAGGTCAAAGAAGAACAGCTTATGCTCGCTCAGGCAGCAGCAATGTTTCTTGGCAAGCAAATTTCCGAATAACAACCAAAAATTTCTTCCCCTGCCTAAGGCAAGGGAAGAAATTTTATATTATGTTTTCGTCAATCATTCTTTGAGCAAGCTGTTCAAGCTGGCTAAACTCTGTAAGCGAGGAACAATAACCACGATACACCGCAGCATTTTTCATTCCAAAGGCATACCAGCCAACGCATTTTCTAACCTCTTTCATTCCATGCTTTTCGCCGTATTCCTGACAAATAAGTTTTCCATGTTCCAGCATTACCGCAACCCTTTGTTGGATTGTAAACTCCTGCACGGATTTACCATTTAAAAAGTCTGAAACCTCTTTGAATATCCACGGTCTGCCATAAGAACCCCTACCAATCATAACAAGGTCACAACCAGTCTGCTCATACATTTTTTTGCAATCGCTTCCGCTTCTGACATCGCCGTTTCCAATAACGGGAATTTTAACCGCCTGTTTAACTTTAGCTATCTGTTCCCAATCGGCGTTACCGCTGTACATTTGACGTTTGGTTCTTCCATGAACCGCCAGTGCAGAAATTCCAGCCTGCTCAATTGTTTTGGCAAAGTCAACAGCATTTATAGAATTTTCGTCCCAACCGATACGCATTTTAATTGTTACGGGGCAATTTGCATTTTTAACAACCTCTCTGGCAATCTCCAAAGCAATTTTTGGGGTTTTCATTAAAGCACTTCCGCTGTTATTATTGACAATCTTAGGCACGGGGCAGCCCATATTTATATCTATAAAATCTGGGGAATATTTATTTATAATATCACTTGCCTTGCCCATATAATAAGGGTCTTCACCAAAAAGCTGTATTCCCATAGGGCGTTCTTTGGGGGTTATCTTACAAAGTTCCGGCGTTTTTTTGTCGCCATAGCAAAGCCCCTTGGAAGAAACCATCTCGCTTGTCAGCATTGCCGCACCATAACGCTTGCACAAAATTCTGTATGGATAATCCGCAACCGATGCCATAGGAGCAAGGCAGGCAGTTTTTTCTATGTTTAGATTTCCTATTTTAACATATTGCATAAATTAGTCCCCAAAAAATGCGGATTCGTTACGCTTAAACAACCTTGACGGGCGATGACCAGAATTTTCCTTGCTGTATTCTTCCGTTTGAACAACAAGTGGCTTTACCTTTCTTCTGAAATTGGAAGCACCCTCATTTGTTCCCAAAATACACTCATAAATGCTCTGCAAATCCGAAAGTGGAAAATATTCGGGGCATAGATTAAACGCAACGTTTTCATACTTAACCTTGCGTTTCAGTTCTATAATTGCCATTGCTATAATTTTAGCGTGGTCAAAAGCAAGACCATCATTTTCAAGAATTTCATAGCTAATGTTTTTGCCAATCATGTTAAATTCAACCGTTTGTTTTATCTTGGAATTAAGCTTTACTTCGCCACAAGAAAGAACCATGTTATAAACTCTTGTGCGGACAGCTTTTCCCTCAAAATCTTCGGTAGTTTCTTTTTCGATTTCAAAATATACATCAAACCATTCTGCACTGCTCTGATGCTTTCCGCTTTTAAGCTCCAGCTGAAATGAATCAATAAGTGCAATATAAGACGCCGAAACAATCCAACCTCTTTTATCACGGTTCAAATCTGAAACTGTTTGGAGTTGCGAAAGATAAGCATTTGTAACGCCTGTTTCATTTTCAAGATGTTTTGCGGCAGCCTGTTCAAAAGTTTCGTTGGACTGTACAAATCCACCGGGAAGTGCATATTTTCCCTTTTCGGGGTAGTCCGCCCTTTGAACAAGAAGTATCTGCAATTGTTTGCTGGTAAGCTTGCGATAGTTTCCGCTTGGAATATACGAAACGGTAAACACCGCCATATCCGCTGCAATTGACGGAGCGTCAAATTTTTTTCTGTCATAGTCCTTAAGAAAACTTTTTTCTGTTTCTGAAATGTTTTTGCTTTTTGTCTGCGACATTGGATTCAATCCTCCTAAATTTCTAAAATCTAATAAAATAGATTTATTCTTAATCATATTACACCCAAAATATGTATTTTAAATGTATATGTATTTTAATTTGATTGACGTGTTAGTTTTAACATAACACTATCGATTATTATTATACTCTTTTCAGCCTTAAAAGTCAATAGATTTTACATAATATTAATACTTTATTCATATACTTTACAATTTCCAAAAGCAAATCCCCCGCCAAAAAGCAAGGGGATTTGTTTTAATAAAATCTTGTCTTGATTTTACATGGTAATAAATACAACAATTATGAAACGTTATCCAGAATCACAGTTATGGTATTTGTTCTCTCGGATTTTATAACCGAATAAGAATTATCCGCAAAGATTTTATTGCTCTGTTCGACCGCTCTCCTGAGAACCGAAAATATTTTCTTTGTATTAAATTCATCAGGTTCAAAAATATTTTTATATACAGCATTAAAAGTATCAATATCCTTACACTGAATTCTTGCAAATCTTTTTCCACCGTTTGCCGTTTCAACAATTGCCTTTGCAAGTATATCCTCGGCAGTGCTGGCATCATAAATTAGATATCCATGCTCCGCAAAATAGTTTGCATTATAGGATTCTGCTTTGTTTACTGTAATAAAGCTGTTGGGAACAATAGTATGGTCCTGAAAAATAAAATCGTCCGAAACATTAAAATAATCATATCTTATATAATCCTCGCCGATATTTGTCATAGGGTCGTCCCATGTAAGGTCGATATGATACCAATTTCCGTCAATCCTCACCATATTCCACATATGGTTTTCACCCTGCTCCTGCCATGAAGGATAAGCAATCCCCGTAACGCATACACAAGGAATTCCCACCCTACTGCATATGGTCTGCATAGCCTTGGAATAACCCTCACAAACCGCCTTTTTATCCACAATGCAACCATAAGCATTATATGAATTTTCTCCCTCATCGGAATAACTGCAATTTGAAATAAGATAATCATGTATATACTGAACCTTTTGGTAGTCACTCATACCCTCCCACATTCCATGGATTATCTCGTCTATTTTTGTATTCATTTCGGCATTTTTTGCCTCATAATCCTCTTTGGACATGGTGTATTCCACATCTATTGCCACAACTTCAGATTTATCATTAAGAAAAACGGTATATTTTCCGCCAAGGTAAATATATTCAGGACAGCTAAGCGAAATAAGGGTTATAAAATCCTGTGCGTTTTCCGAATTAAAACCAATTTCAGAAAATGTCACATGGGTTTCAAATTCGCTTATTGCTTTAACAGTCTGCTGATAACATTCAAGTTGCTGTTCGGTCAACGATGAAATATAAAGTTGTTTGGTCTGCTCGTGAATCTGCTGAAATGTATTGCCGTCAGCATAATTGACGCTTGATGAACCAGAAGAAACATCAATTGAAGCTTTGCTTTCCTGCTCAGCATCAACAGGAATAATCTGGGTTACAACTTTAGTCACCACCTCAACATTTGTCTGTTCGCTGCTGTTTTCCTTTTGAGATGGCTTTGAAGAATGTTGATTGTTTTGTGATAATTGTTTTGAATCGTCCTTAGATTCATTTTTTTCTGTGGCAGAAGAGAGATTGGTGTCTTTTTTTACTTCGCCCTCGCTTGTGCCTACCGTAAGTTTTGAAGAGGTTGCTGTCATATCCTCAACGCTTACGGAAGATTGATTGCTGGAATAATCGTCTGTATTTTCTATATCTTTTTTATTTACACACGAACTTCCCGAAACTGCCAAAGCGGCAAGCAAAAAAATAAGTACAGCCCTTTTGTTGTACATAAATCCTTTCAAAATCTTTTCCCTCATTTCAAAAAAACACTTAGTATATACTTTATCTTTATTCTCACTTTTTGGTGATATGAGCAAAAAAAATAGAAAACTTCTATAATTCTAAATTTATTATATCACATTTTTTTCTGCTTGTCAATAGTTTTACAAACGAAATTATGAAAACCCGTTCTATAAAAAAGTGATTTTTTTGTTTATGTTTTTCCTACCACAGACAGGGAAACAATTATTAATAAAAAAAATGCTTTTTGCTTGCTGAAAATTGAAATAAACATTTGACATTGCAAAAATAATATGCTATAATAAATATAATAAATTTTAATTATATATTAAAGGAGAACTTAAAAATGGAAAAGAAAAAACTTGAAAGAATATCCGAACTTACAGCAATTGCAAGAAAGCGTGAACTTACACCAGAGGAGCAACAGGAACGAACTCAGCTGAGAAACGAATATCGTGCAAGCGTGCTTGGCAATCTTAAAGGACAACTGGATAATGTTATTATAGTCGAACCAGACGGCTCAAAACACCCAATCAGCCCAGATAAATCTCTTAACAAGAAAAAATAAAAGGAGGGTTAATTTTAGTGCAAGAAATTGAACGAGAACATGGCTATGCAAAATCGGTTTTCTTTTATACCTACAAAATAATAATAGAAGAAACCGACGAAAACAACAAAATGACCATAAGCAATCTTATGGAAAGACTAAGGGACTATGGATTTGAAAGCCTTAAAAGAGATACTATAAAAGAAAACTTGAACTGCCTTGTATGCCTGCCGACCGGTATTCAGATGCAGGTGGAAAAACCTCCCAAACCAATATATACTTGGTATGACAAATTGGAAAACGAGGATTCTTTTGAAGATGAGGAACTTTTTTTGCTTGCCCATGCGGTTATGTCTTGTAGGCTTTTGGATAAAAAAAATACCTCCAATCTGCTCAAGAAGATTTCCCGCCTTACCGAACCTACCAACAAAAACAAAATAAAAAAAATCGCTGAACTTTTTCAGCACGAAAGCACGGTGGGAAAATCGGTTTTTTATACGCTTAGTGCAATAACCGAAGCTATCGAAACCAACAAGCAGATATATTTTAAATATAGTGATTATAAATTTGAAAATGGCAAGGTGGTTGAATACCTGCGAAAAAACGGAAGTTACTATTTTGTTTCCCCATACTATCTTACATGGAAACATGATATACTGTATCTTGGAGCTTTTAAACACGACAGCGAAGAAAGTACAACTCCGCAAAAATATATACAACAAAACAAACATAATTTTGATTCGATGATTTTGGACACAAGCAGTCTTAAAACATTTAGAATAGACCGCATGAAAAATGTAAGCGTTATTGAAAGCAATGATATTAAACGTGCATTGCACAAAGGCAATGCCTCCGATTATCTTAAGGAATTGGAAAGTATATTCGATATGTATTCAAGCGAGGATAAACGGCTTGTCACTTTTGAATTTGACCCCTCTTTGCTTGGAACTATGATTGACACATTCGGAAACTCCGACAAATATTCCAAACACGGCGAAAAACTGAGAATTTCCCACCGCTGTCAAATTTCACCGCCTTTTTGGGGTTGGCTTTTCAAATTTTCCGACAGAATAAAAATAGTCGACCCGCCCGAACTTGTGCAGTCAGCAAAAGAACAACTAAGCAGAATACTTAACAACTATAAATAACGAAAGGATTGATTTTTAATGAGAGGAAGCGGAATTTTACTTCATATATCCAGTCTGCCAAACAATTATGGAATCGGCAAGCTTGGCAAAGAAGCTTATGCCTTTGTTGATTTTCTTAAAAAAGCCAAACAAAAATACTGGCAAATACTTCCCGTATCCCCTACCAGCTATGGCGATTCCCCGTATCAAAGCTTTTCGGTGTATGCAGGCAATCCCTATTTTATCTCTTTTGAACAGCTTAATCTTGACGGGCTTTTGTCAAAGGAAGAATATGCACAGGTAAACTGGGGCGACAACAAAAATGTTGTCGATTATGGGCTTTTGTATGAAAAAATATTCGATGTGCTAAGCCTTGCATTCGACCGTTTTAAACCTAATGAAAGCTATGAAAAATTTACACAAGAAAACAAACATTGGGTGTTTGATTATGGTCTTTTTATGGCTTTGAAATTTGCACATGGCGGAAAAGCATGGTACGAATGGGAAGATGATTTAAGACTTTGCAAACCTAATGCAATTGAAAATGCAAAGAAAAAATATTCTGAAGATATTGAATTTTGGGTGTTCCTGCAATATGAATATTTTAAGCAATGGAACGCACTAAAAGAATATGCACATCTTAAAGGAATAAGCATTATTGGAGATATGCCGATATATGTTGCTCTTGATAGCGTTGACGTTTGGCTCAGTCCCGAACTTTTCCTGCTTGACGAGGATAAAAAGCCGATTGAAGTGGCAGGTTGCCCACCCGATGACTTTAGCAAAAAGGGGCAATTGTGGGGAAATCCTCTTTACAATTGGGAAACCATGAAACAACAAAATTACAAATGGTGGATTGATAGAATAGCTTTTTCTGCTAAAATCTATGACACGGTAAGAATAGACCATTTTAGAGGATTTGAAAGCTACTATTGTATTCCGTTTGGAAATACTGACGCAGTGGAGGGGTGCTGGAGAAAAGGTCCAGACTATGAACTCTTTCAAGCGGTTAAACAACAGCTTGGCAAAATTAATATTATCGCTGAAGATTTAGGCTTTATAACCAAGCCTGTTGAAAAATTACTTAAAAAATGCGGTTATCCCGGAATGAAAGTGCTTGAATTTGCCTTTGACAATCCTAAAAATTCCTATCTCCCCCACAACTACACAAATTCAAACAATGTGGTTTACACCGGAACACACGACAATGAAACCTTGACCGGCTGGATAAAGTCGCAAAACCGCAAAACCCTTGCTTTTTGCCGTAAATATCTTGGCGTAAAGCGAAACAAGGATATTTCTTGGGCAATGATAAAACTTGCCTTTTCCAGTTGTAGCGACACGGCAATTGTGCAGATGCAGGACCTGCTTGAGCTTGACAATTCCGCCCGAATGAACATTCCGTCCACCCTTGGTGGCAACTGGGTTTGGAGGGCAAACGAAAATGATTTTTCGGATAAGCTTGCACTTGCTCTTGCCGATTTAACAGTGCTTTATGCAAGAGATTAATAAAAGGGTAATTATTTTTTATTTAAATATACTTAAAAGAGGGAAAATACATGAAAAAACAAAATTTAAGAATATTGTCTGGAATAATGGCAATGGTGACTACATTAACTTTATGCTCCTGCAACGGTGCAAAGATTGAAAGCGATAGTGTTATTCCAAAACCAACCTCAAGCGAAGAAACAGGCACAACGGATAATCAAGATGCTCAAAACATCAAAGCTGAAAGCAAAACCGACAGTAAAACCGAAACTGACAGTAAAATTGATAAAAAAGAAGATAACAAAGTAATCAAAACTTCTAATGGTAAATTTTCCGAAAAGGCGGATAAATATGTTGGCGAAAAGGGAACGGGCGATTATAACTATGGCGAGGCTTTACAAAAATCCCTGCTTTTCTATGAACTTCAGCGAAGTGGAAAACTCCCAAAAGAAACCAGATGCAATTGGCGTGGAGATTCTGGACTGAATGACGGAGCGGACAACAATGTTGACCTTACCGGCGGACTTTATGATGCAGGCGATAATGTTAAATTTAATCTGCCAATGGCGTACACTTCGGCTATGCTTGCATGGTCGGTGTATGAAACAAAGGACGCTTACAAAAAATCGGGTCAACTGAATTATGCCCTTGACACCATAAAATGGGTTAATGACTATCTTATAAAATGTCACCCAAAGGATAATATATATTATTATCAGGTTGGTGACGGTGGAGCAGACCACGGTTGGTGGGGAGCTTGCGAGGTTATGAAAATGGAACGTCCCAGCTATTTTGTAACCGACAAAGACGGCGGTTCTGCCGTTTGTGGAGAGGCTGCCGCCTCGCTTGCAGCTTGTTCGGTTGTATTTAAAGATAAAGACAAAAAATATTCAGAACTTTGCCTTAAACACGCAAAGAGCCTTTATGAATTTTCTGCCGAAACCCTTTCAGATGACGGCTACACCGCCGCAAACGGCTTTTATAACTCATGGAGCGGATTTTATGACGAACTTTCTTGGTCGGCTTGTTGGCTTTATATTGCAACTGGTGACAAGCAATATCTTGAAGATGCTAAAAAATATATGGATAAAATAGAATACAACCCAAAGTGGACACAATGTTGGGACGACGTTTCCACCGGTGCAAACCTGTTACTTTGCAAACTAACCGATGATAAAAAATATCAAGAAAATATTCAAGCTAACTTGAATTATTGGCTAAACGATATAGAATATACACCAAAGGGGCTTGCTTTTGCCGACCAATGGGGTTCGCTTAGATATGCCACAACCTCCGCTTTTATTGCAAAGCTTTATTCCACCTATGACAACTGCCCCAAAGACAAAGCAAAAGAATATTCTGATTTTGCTTTAAGTCAGGTAAATTACGCTCTTGGCTCAAGCGGAAGAAGTTTTGTTGTGGGATTTGGAGAAAATTCTCCACAGCACCCTCACCACAGAACCTCTCAAGGGTCTTGGTGTGACAATATGAATGAACCAGCAGAAAGCCGACACACCCTTTATGGTGCATTGGTTGGAGGACCAAACAACAACGATGAATATACCGATGAGGTTTCCAACTATACCACAAATGAAGTGGCTTGCGATTATAACGCAGGATTTACAGGTGCATTGGCTCTATTCTACAACGATTTCAAAGGGCAAACGATTGAAAACTTTGGAGCAGTTGAGGATATAGGCGAGGAATATTCCGCTGAATATTGCGTCAACGTTGACGGCGAAAACTTTGTTGAAATAAAGGCGGTTGCTTACAATAAAACTGCATGGTGTGCAAGAAATTCAAGCGATGTTTGCATGAGATATTTTGTTGACCTTTCGGAAGTTTTTGAGGACGGCGGTTCAGAAAAAGACATAACGGTTACCGCCAACTTTGCCGATGATGGCACAACCATAAGCGAACTTAAACCATGGAACAAAGACAAAAATTTATATTATGTTGAAATAAGCTTTGACGGCGAAAATTTTGCTCCAGGTTCTCAAAGTAGCTTTAAAAATGAAATTCAATTTAGACTTGCCAATAGTGGCAATGCTTGGGATAATTCAAATGACCCGTCTTTTACTGCTCTTGAAAATTCTGCAAAGGGTGAGCTTGTTTCTGCTGAAGATATGGCAATGTATGAAAACGGCGAGCTTGTGTTTGGAAGTGAACCCAGCGACAAAAAAGACACTAAAGACAACAGCAAGAAAGATGCTGACAAAAAAGAAAAAGCAGATAAAAAGGATAATAGTAAAGCTGACAGCAAGGCTGAATCCAAAAAATCTGCAAAGGGCGACAATGTTTCTCTTTCAATTGAACAAGGTCAGCAGAGTGGAAATACCATAAGCTTTACCGCAAAACTTAAAAACACGGGAAAATCTGATATTGACCTGTCAAAGGCTAAAATTTATTATTATTTCTCTCCCGACAGTGACGACAAACTTAATTTCTATTGCGACAATTCGGCAATAGTGAACGGCGACAGCTACACTCAGGTTAGCGATATTGTCGGTGAATTTGAGGATATTAAAACCAAAGACGAAACAGCAAGCAAGGCTTGTGTTATTTCGCTTAAAAATTCCGCTACCCTTGCTCCCTCCGCCGAATGGTCGGTGCAGGTTAGAATTTCAAAAGAAAACTGGAGCGACTTTAACATGAACAACGATTATAGCAAAAATAATGCTGAAAAAATGTGTGTTATTATAGACGGCAAAGAGGTTTGCGGAAAACTTAAAAAATAAATTAAGCCTTTGATTTGACTAAAACCATAAGTTGATTTTAATTAATTGTTTCTCCCACCATAAGTGGGAGAAGCAAAAATATTTTATTATATATAATAAAAAGCAGGTGATAGATTATGAAAAACTTTTTTATAGCCGACACTCATTTTGGACACAAAAATATAATAAACTATGAAAACCGCCCCTTTGAAACGGTTGAGCAGATGGATAAAAAAATTATAGACAATTGGAACAACACCGTTTCAAAGTCGGATAGGATTTTTATGCTTGGGGATTTTTCTTTTTATAGTAATAACAAAACTGCTGAAATTATTCATTCGCTTAATGGAGTGAAATATTTAATTTTAGGCAACCACGACCGCAATTCACCTGCCGTTTATAGAAATTTAGGGTTTGATGAATCCTCAAGATTTCCTATTATTTTTGAGGATTTTTATATTCTCTCTCATGAACCTATTTATCTAAATGAAAATATGCCATATGCCAATATTTTTGGTCACGTTCATGCAAGCCCACTCTATAAGACAGTTTCAAAAAATAGTTTTTGCGTCAGTGCCGAACGAATAAACTATACTCCCATTGATTTTGAGGAGATAAAAAGGCAGATTGCAGAATTAAATGATTAGGTTTTATATTTTTTTATAAAAAAATCCCCTTAAGGCTAAAATGCCCTAAGGGGATAAAAGTTATTGTGTGAAACATTTACATTCCAATAAGTTAAGATTAAAACAACAACAGATATTAATTATATTATTGTATGAAACAGGTTAGTTCATTGTAAAGACCTATATAAAGTTTAGCTGAATTTTTCCAGCTGAAATCCTGCTTGAGTGCATGATTTACAAGCTTGTTCCATTTCTGTTTATCATCATAGTATACCCTTGCTCTAAGACAAGCGTCAAGCATATCATGTGCATTGTAGGTTTTGAAAGTAAATCCGTTTCCGCCCTCTGCTCCTGCATCATGAATACTGTCACGAAGTCCGCCGGTTTCTCTTACTATTGGAATAGTGCCATATCTAAGTGCAATCATCTGAGCAAGACCGCAGGGTTCACTTTGGGAAGGCATAAGGAACATATCTGCACCTGCATAAATCTTCTTTGAAAGAGATGGAATAAAGCCAAGCTTAAGACCAACTCTGTCTGGATAGCGATAGTGCATTTCCGAGAAGAAATCTTCATAAATCTTTTCGCCCGAACCAAGAATAGCAAACTTATAACCAAGATTTATAATATCTTCAAAAACATATTTTATAAGGTCAAGACCCTTATGGGAAACAAACCGTGTAACAATACCAATAATCGGTTGATTGCCACCCTTAAGCCCCATTTCTTCAAGCAAAGCCGCCTTACATACTTTCTTGCCGAGTTTGTCGTTAAGACCATAATTTTTAGCAATGTTAGGGTCGGTTTCGGGATTGTATAAATTCTGGTCGATACCGTTTAGAAAGCCGCAAAGCTTATACTGCTTGCCCGATAAAGCCCTGTCCATTCCGTGGGAATACCAAGGGTCAAGAATTTCCCATGCGTAGCTTGGAGAAACCGTTGTTACTTTATCTGCAACTTCGATTGCCGCTTTCATAAAATTAACGTCGCCGTCATATGTAAGCATATCTGTATGATATAGTGGAATACCCATTAAATCATTAATAATTTCAAGACCATAAACACCTTGATATTGGATATTGTGAATTGTAAAAACTGTTTTTATATCCTCATAACCCGACTGATATCTATAAAAAATATCATAATAAACGGGAACGAGAGCTGTCTGCCAATCATTGCAATGAATAATTTCCGGCTTAAAGTCGATATGATGAATAAGTTCGAGAACTGCACGGGAAAAGAAGATAAACCTTTCAGCGTCATCATAAAATCCATAAATTCCGTTTCTTGCAAAGTAGTATTCGTTGTCTATAAGGTAGTAGGTTACGCCATTTTCAACCCCCATGAAAACCCCACAATATTGGTTTCTCCATGCAACCGGTACAGAAAAGTTTGTTATAAATGTAAGTTTATCCTTAAGTTCCTGCTTAATCTGTCCATAATAGGGTATAACCACCCTGCAATCGTGACCTTGTGCATTAATTGCCGCAGGCAAAGAACCTGCTACATCTGCAAGACCGCCCGAAGCGATATATGGATTTGCCTCGCTGGCTGTAAAAAGTATTTTCATAGGATTTACCTTCTTTCTATTCTTGATTTTTTTTAAAACTTTATTTTTTTATTTTCCCCACAAAAAGTGGGGAAAATATTTATTTTTCTAAAAATTTTTTTAAATTTCTGCTGATTTTCCAAGGAACATAGGATATTTCTTGTCGCCTTTTAAAATAATATCATTATGTACTTTCACATTTTTATCGGTGATAACTGCATCAAGGCTTACGTTTTCGTCAACAACAGTATTTTGCATAAGAATTGCATCTTTAATTTTAGCACCTTTGCCAACCTTAACGCCTCTAAAAAGTACAGAATTTTCAACGCTGCCCTCAATTATGCAGCCGTCAGCAATAAGGCTGTTTTTAACTTCGCTTTCTGCCCCATACTTTGTAGGAGCATTGTCACGAACCTTTGTATAAATAGGCTTGTTTGCTGGGAAAAGCTTAACAGTGTTTTCAGGATTAATAATATCCATGTTTGCATCAAAGTAGCTTTGCATACTATAAATTCTTCTAAAGAAATTGTCATATTCATAAGCATGAATATTTATTTTATTAACTTGGTCTCTAAGAACATCAGTTTCAAAGCTATACTTTCCGGTTTTTTCTGCATCTTCCATAAGCTTAATTAAATAATCTTTTTCCATTACAAACATATTAAGGGAAAGGGTTGCACGTCCAGAAACCGACTTAACATGAATGCCGGCAGAATTTACACGATTGTTTTCATCAACCGAAAGCATGGTTGAGCTTTGAATTTCTTCCTTTGTGTAGTTGTCAGTATGAGAAATAACAGTTATATCTGCACCCGACTTAATGTGTTGTTCAACAATTGGACGAAAATCCATATTTGTAACAATATCGCAGTCGCTAAGAACAACATATTCCTGTCTTGCATTTTTGATAAAGCTTCTTGCACCATTAAGGGCTTCGAGTCTGCCTCTATAAAGACCAATGTTGTTATTACCAAAAGGAGGAAGAATAGAAAGTCCGCCATTCTTTCTTGCCATATCCCATTCTCTTGCCGAACCGATATGGTCAAGGAGAGATTGATAATTCGATTTGGTGATAACGCCAACCTTTGTGATACCACTATTCACCATATTAGAAAGCGGAAAATCTATAAGACGGTATCTTCCGCCAAAAAGAACAGAACCTGTGGTTCTTGTTTCTGTAAGGTCTTTAACAAGCATATCGTGCATATTTGCAAAAATAAGCCCTAAAACATTACCCATATTTAAACTCATTTTAATATTCCTCTCCTTCCTTTAGTTACTTTCTCTCAAAATTTCTTCAGCTTTAACATTGTTTGAAACAGTAATATTGTGACCAACAACGGCAACACGAGTTTCCTCAAAAGACTTGCCCTCATCTTCGCCGACATGAACATCTGCCTTAATTTCTGTGTTTTCACCAATTATTGCATTAACAACAACTGCCCCTTCTCTTACCTTAACACCGGGCATAAGAACAGAATTTTTAACAACTGCTTTTTTTCCAACCGTAACATCTTCAGAAATCATAGAATTGTCAACTGTACCATTAATATAGCAGCCTTCAGTAACCATTGAATTTTTAATGGTTGCGTCCGAACCAATAATCTGTGGAGGAAGAACAGGATTTCTTGAATAAATCTTCCAGCTTTCGTCCTCAAGTTCAATTGGAATAGCAGGATTAATCAAATCCATGTTTGCGTCCCAAAGGGATTTGATTGTTCCAACGTCTTTCCAATATCCATCAAATCTATAAGCAACAAGCTTTTCGCCTGCATTCTTCATGTTAGGAATAATATTCTTACCAAAATCCTTGGACTGAGTTTCGTCCTTTTCATTTTCAATTAAATATTGCTTAAGCTTCTTCCAATTGAAAATATATATACCCATAGATGCAAGGGTTGAACGAGGCTTTGCAGGCTTTTCTTCAAAGTCGATAATATTATCATCATTGTCGGTAATCATAATACCAAAACGAGAAGCTTCTTCAATGGGAACATTAAGAACTGCAATAGTAGCATCTGCTCCCTTTGCTTTGTGATAGCTAAGCATCTTGTTGTAGTCCATTTTGTAGATATGGTCGCCCGAAAGAATAACAACATATTCAGGGTTGTATCTGTCAACAAAGGAAATATTCTGATAAATGGCATTAGCTGTTCCAGAATACCAACTACCACCACTTGCCTTTTCATAAGGAGGGAGTATATGTACACCGCCCTTAATGCTGTCCAAGTCCCATGGCTGACCGTTGCCGATATAGTCGTTAAGAACCAACGGCTGATACTGAGTGAGAACACCAACAGTATCAATACCAGAATTAATGCAGTTGGATAAAGTAAAGTCGATAATACGATATTTTGCACCAAAAGGCACAGCGGGCTTTGCTACATTCTGAGTCAACGCATACAAACGGCTGCCCTGTCCGCCTGCTAACAACATTGCCACACATTCTTTTTTACTAACCATTAAATTCACCGCCATTATTTATTTTTTTTGGAGGATTTAGCCCCTCTTTTAGCTGATTTTTTCTTCGCCGCTTTGCTTTTCTTTCCGGTATTTACTGTTTTAGCAGAAGTTTCAGCTTGCGACTTAGATATATTAACATCTGTTTTTTCAGATGTTGTTTGAGTAGGTTGTTTTGCCTTGCTTTTTTTAGCCGGCTTTACTGTTTTTTCAACTGTAAAATACATTACTGAGAATGCAGGAATATTGATTGAAATAGAATTCTCAAAACCATGCATAGGAGTGTCAACTGATTTTACAGTTCCATTTGTAATAGGTCTGCCGTCAACCGAGGAGGTATTAAACACCTCTGTGTATTCGCCCTCAAAAGGCACACCAAATGAATAATTTTCTCTATCAACAGGAACAAAGTTACAAACAACAATAAGTTCATTTCCAAGGTTGTCAAATCTTCTAAATATTATAATGCTCTGTTTATAGTCGTCATTTGCAATCCAATTAAATCCTTCCCATGAGAAATCTCTTTCCCAAAGCTGAGGGTGGTCAAGATAAAATTTATTAAGATTTTTAGAGAATTTATGGAAGTTTCTATGATTTTCATAATCTTCAATCATAAACCATTCAAGACTGCTTTCATAATCCCATTCTCTAAACTGTGCAAATTCACTACCCATAAAAAGAAGTTTTTTTCCGGGGTGAGCCATCATATAGCCAAGAAAGAGTTTAGCCTGGTCGAATTTTTTATCCACGTCTGCACCATACATCTTGTTGACAAGAGAAGCCTTGCCATGAACAACCTCATCATGCGAAATAGGAAGAATATAGTTTTCCGAAAAAGCATAGAAGAAAGAGAATGTAAGCATATCATGGTGGAATGCTCTATGAATTGGGTCAAGCTGCATATATTTAAGCATATCATTCATCCAGCCCATATTCCACTTAAAGTTAAATCCAAGACCGCCTATATCCGCAGGTTTGGTAACAAGTGGCCAAGCGGTTGATTCTTCCGCAATCATTATAGTATTGGGATTTCTTAAAAATACCGTTGAATTAAGCTTTTTGAAAAACTCAATAGCCTCAAGGTTTTCGTGACCTCCAAAAACATTAGGTGTCCAATCCCCGTCACGTCTATCATAATCAAGATAAAGCATTGACGCGACAGCGTCAACCCTAAGTCCGTCAATATGATATTTTTCAATCCAGTAAATTGCATTGGAGATAAGGAAAGAAACAACTTCATTTCTGCCATAGTCAAAAACTCTTGTACCCCAAGCAAGATGCTCTCTTTTTCGTGGGTCGGCATATTCATAACAGCAACTGCCATCAAATTCATAAAGACCAGCACCGTCTTTGGGGAAATGTGCAGGAACCCAATCCAGAATAACCGATATATCATTTTGGTGGAACAGGTCAATCATTTCCATAAAATCAGCAGGAGTACCAAATCTTGAAGTTGGTGCAAAATAGCCTATCTGCTGATAACCCCATGAACCTTCATAAGGATATTCTGCAAGTGGCATAAACTCAATATGTGTATAGGACATTTCTTTTAAATAGGGTATAATATCCTGTGCAAATTTTATATAGCTGTAATACTTGCCGTCCTTGCATTTTTTCCATGAATTAAGGTGTACTTCATATATATTCATGGGAGACTCATAAATATTCTTAATTTGCTTTTGTTTTTGCCACTTCTCGTCCTGCCATTTGTGGCAGTCGGTTATATCATACACCTTGCTTGCCGTAGCAGGTGCAATTTCCATATGTGTACCATAAGGGTCAGCTTTGGCTCTTTTTTTATAATCTTTACCTGTAATTAAATATTTATATGAATCAAATGTTTTAACGTCCTCAACAAAGCACTCCCAGACCTCTGTGTTTGCAATCTGTTGCATTGGGGTTGCGTCTTCGTCCCAGTCGTTAAATTCTCCTATAAGATTTATGCTTTTGGCATTAGGCGACCACACACGGAAATAATATCCGTCCTTGCCGTCCTTTGTTCCTTTGTGTGAACCGAAGAAATCTCCACTTTGAAAGTTTTCACCCTGATGAAAAAGGTGGAGCGGTAGATTATACTCTGCCGGAATTTCGTTCATATTTTAATAACCTCCTTCTTTATTTTTCAGTACAATTTAAGTAGGTCAAGCAGTGTGAGCCGGTAGAATTTCTGCCTTTCATATACTATTGTACTATATTTTAAGTAAAATTTCAAGTATTTTAGTTCTTATTTGTGTTTTTCCTGCAAAAAATGTACTTTTCATACATATTAGCAGATTTATATTGTACATTTTCCACAAAAATTACATGAATTACATTTAACAGAATATTGCATTTAAATGAATTTGTTAAAATAAAAACTACAATTTACTTATTCTGGCAACAACTGCCGTTATATCATCCCTTTTTTGGGCATCAAAGGCAAGCTCTCCAAGCATTTTCGCCATTTGATTTACGCTTAAATCCTGACCGCAGATTTTGCCAGCAAACTCCATAACCGTGCTTGTGTCGACCCCGTCCGAGGTCATAACAACAATATCTCCATCGCACAAATCAAGAGTTTTTACATCGGGGATAACTTCATCAAGTATCCCCGGCGGAAAGCTGTCGCTGTCCACAGCGATAACGCTTTCTTTGTGTATAATATAACCGGACGCAGCTCCGGCTTTTACAAACTGCACAAAAGGCTTACGCAGATTAATTCTTGCACAATCAATTGTTGCAAAGCTTTCCGACCAACCCTTAACCCTTAAAACCGAGTTAAGCATTTTAATGCTGGTTATTGGAGAAAATCCCGAGCCAAGCAGATTTGTAAAAACATTCAAAGCAAACAACGAATCGAGCTGGGCTCTTCTACCTGTTCCCATTCCGTCCGAAAGGCACATAAGCCTTTCGCCGCTGTCCGCCGTGACAATTTCAAAATTATCTCCCGACTGTTCGCCCGTTCCCGCCGCCGAATATACATATGCCTCAAGGCAATATTCCGTTGCAGGAACAAAAGAAAGTTTAATCATCTCTTGCCCTTTTGAAACAATCGGCAAATCCAATTCACAATCCAAAGCCATTCCAATTTTAGCGGTAAGCCTTACAAGGTCGGGCAATTGCTGATTGGGAACATACACCTCAACCCTTACAATATCCGTCTTGTCTGTAAACACGCAACCGCTTGTTCCGCTTATTCCACTGTCATTAAAAATATTTATAATCTTTTGGGAATAAATTCGGTCAACGTTTGTGTATCCTTGTATACACTTGCACATATCGTCCAGAAGGTCGCAGGTAATGTCCAGCTGACCGCAAAGAAAATGCCTTAGCTGTTTTGAACGGTTAAGACTATTATCTGTATATATAATCTGCTCAAACAGATTATAAGACTGCTTTTTCATTCGTTCGCCATAAGTGCAAAAGGGAATGATTGTACCAAGCATCACCGAATTTACCTCTCTGCCCTGCCTGAGTACCTTATGAATAGCATTAAAGCAATCGGTCATTCGGTTTCCATACTGGTCAAGGCAGTTCTGAACATTTGGGCAATCTGCACAACAACTGTTAAACAACTGAGCCGGAAAATCCTGAGAACAATTGTTTTTGTTTTCAACCGTACTGGATACCCTTTGAAGCTGTGTATAGATATTTTGTATTGCCTGAGATGCAACCGACATTTTAGAATATAAAAGTAGCGAAGAATACTCGGAAGAAGAATTGGTAAAACTCATCTTGTCGGTAAACTTTTTTATAAGGCTTTGTGGTATCAAAACATATACAACGCTTGAAATAATAATATCAACAAGCATTGTGTAGTTGTCCTGATAGGTAAGAGCAAGCACCACCACCGATGAAACAAGATAGGCAAGCGAAATAAAGAAACTACTTACAAAACTTCCAGCAATAAGCCCCCCAACGCACATTACAAGCGTTCCTGCAAGAAGAGAAGGCTTTGCAATGACCATAGCCACCGCAACCAAAACTCCAGTAACTGCCCCTCCTGCATTTTTAAACTTGCCTGCCATTACAAGGGTGACAATTCCACCGACAATCCTTCCAATGTTCACTCTGAAATCCATTCCGCCAAGCAAAGATATAAAAAGAACAAACATAACACAGGAATAAATTCCAACGCTCCCCGAAAGGGTTATTATCTTGTCCCTAAAATATTTCTGCTTTACCTTAAGCCCCATATAAACCAAAGCTGAATTGATAAAGGTAAACATCAAACGAAGAATACACATTTCACCTTTTGCACCTGCCAAAGCCCACATACAAAGGTTACATATTGTCATCACAACAAAGACGCAAAGCATTACGGTTACGGAAGAAAGCTTTTCCTTTTTTTTAAAACCTACATAGCCTGCCACAATGCAAAGCAAAAGAGTACAGGAAAGAACATAGCAAAAATCCGATTGATTGGAACTTATAAAAAAGCATACAACACTTACAGCCCCAAATATGTAAATATACTGCCCGAAAAGCACCGCAACCGCAACAACAAGCGGACTTGTCATTCCAAAAACTTGACGGCTAAAACCTATCCATGCAAAAAGTACAGCAAGCCCCAGTGTCACAAGTTTTATTACTGCGGATTTTGTGTCATTTATTATGACGTTTTTTGAATTCACCATTTTTTTGTCACCTTCCTTGAAAGCCTTTGAAAAAGAAACATTTCATTTACTTCAAGTATATCACAAAACAAATGGTGAAATCTGTCGTATTTGGTAATTCAAATTAAAATTTAAATTATTTTAACAATTCTTTTAAAAATCCCGATAATTTTATAAAATCCTCCATTTTCATCTGTTCAGGACGAACCGTGCCAGAAAGTCCACTTTGTTGTAAAGCCTGCCCGACAAGACTTTTGGAAATGCCAAGCGAACCGGAAAGTGAATTGCAAAGGGTTTTTCTTCGCTGAGAAAATCCACCCTTTATAACCCTAAACAAAAAGTCTTTGTCCTCAACCTGCTCATAAGGCGATTTTTCAAAAATATCAAACCGTACAACGCAACTGTCAACATTAGGCGAAGGGATAAAACTTCCTCTTGATACATTAAACAGTATCTTAGGTTCGCTGTAAAACCTTACGGCAAAGGTCACCGCCCCGACCTCTCTTGTAGCGAGAGGAGCAGTAAGCCGTAGTCCTGCTTCTTTCTGCACCATAACCGTAACCGATTTTATATTAAGATTTTGTTCCATAAGGTTCATAATAATCGGCGAAGTTATATAGTATGGAAGATTAGCACAGACTGCCACTGGCATATCAGGAAATTCCTCCTCTATAATCCTATGCAGGTCAACCTTCATTATGTCATCATTAATAATTTTTATATTGTCAAATCCCTCAAGAGTTTCCTCCAGAACCGGCATAAGTTTTGAATCAATTTCAATTGCAACAACCTTTTTTGCCACAAGTGCAAGCTGTTGGGTCAGCACACCAACCCCTGTTCCTATTTCAATAACACCATATTCCTTAGAATCGACTCCCATAGAAGCGATTTTAGGGCAGACAGCAGGATTTACAATAAAGTTCTGTCCCAGCGATTTGGAAAAATGAAAGCCATTTCTTTTCATAATGTTGGTAATATAAGAAATATCCGTTAAATTTTTCATAAAAACATCTCCATTTCGCTTTGTTTGTCATTAAAAACAAAAGATTAAATTACATACCCTAAAAACATTATTAAACAATATGTATAAAATCAAAAAATAATCACATTTATAATTTTAACAGATTTTTATGCAAATGTCAAGGGTATTTGAAAAAAATATTAATTTTTTCGTAAATTTTTTCATAAAATCTCAAATCATTCTTTTATGGAATGTGAATAACGTCAAAAAAACATGATGAAAATCATGTGTTGTTATTTATTTTTATAATTCATTTTAGTTAGGAGTAATTTTGTATGCTAATCAATTCAAATTTTTTCAAAATAAATTGTTCAGTCCCCCAAAAAACAAGCAGAGATTTGCACTTTCACGGCTGGAATGTCAAGGATTTTGATGATTGTAACAACGACCTGCCTCAAACCGAATTTAGTATTCAGAACTTTGATATACATTTTAATAAAGGTATTATATACAATCCAAATAATTTTTAAATGCAAAATATTAATGTTGATTTTAATCTCTCATGAATTATGGACGAAAAATCAAGCTTTCCTACAAACTGTTAATTGTTAAAAAATAGTTTAATTTGAACGTTCATGCAATATTAATTATTTATTAACATAAAATTAACGCTGTTATTATTGAAATTTGCATAAAAAAATGCTACAATAAGATAAGAGATGAAAATTTCTTATTAATCAACAAAAAAACACAAAAGAGGTTCAAAAAGATGTATCGTTCATTTTGCAAGCTTTCATTAACAAAAAGCCAAAAAAAATGTATATCTTGGGCATATATCAGTTATGCCTGCTTTTGTTGTATTTTTTTATTTTGTAAAAATTAAAGCCGTCTGATTTTTAATTAAAACAGGTGGTTTTATTTTTGCTATTTTAAAGTCTGGAGGAGAAAAAATGAAAAAAGTCGCAATTATAATGGGTTCAGACAGCGATTTTGCCGTGGTAAAATCTGCTTTGACCGAACTCAAAAATTATGGCGTACCTTTTGAATGTCGTGTTATGTCCGCACACAGAACCCCCGAACTTGCCGCTCAGTTTGCCGACAAGGCAAAGGAAAACGGCTTCGGCGTTATCATATGTGCTGCTGGAATGTCCGCTCACCTCGCTGGTGTTATTGCAGGACACACAACGCTTCCCGTAATAGGTATACCAATCAATTCAAAGGTGGTCGGCGGAATGGACGCACTGCTTTCAACCGTTATGATGCCCCCCGGAATACCTGTTGCCACTGTTGGTGTAGACGCAGCAAAGAACGCAGGAATTTTGGCGGTTCAGATGCTTGCTCTTTCTGATAATACACTTGCCGAAAAACTTGCAAAGGCAAAGGCTGATATGATTGATTCGGTGGTTGAAAAAGACAGCAAGCTCCAGAAATTAGTTGACGAGCTTTAATAATTAATATATAATTTGGAGGATAAAAAAATGGCTAATGTAGAAAAAAAAGAACAACTTTATGAAGGAAAAGCAAAGAAGGTTTTTGCAACAAACGACCCCGACCTTGTAATCGTTGACTACAAGGACGACGCAACCGCTTTTAACGGCGAAAAGAAAGGAACTATTGTTGGCAAAGGTTCTATTAACAACAGAATGACCAACTTTATGTTTAAACTGCTTGAAAAGCAGGGCGTTCCCACCCATTTGGTTGAAGAAATTTCCGACAGAGAAACTATCGTTAAAAAGGTTGAAATTGTTCCCCTTGAAGTTATTGTAAGAAACGTTGCCGCAGGAAGCTTTTCAAAGAAACTTGGCATTGAAGAAGGAACTCCTCTTAAACGTCCTACACTTGAGTTTAGCTATAAAAACGATGACCTCGGCGACCCGTTTATCAACGATTACTATGCTCTTGGTCTTGGTCTTGCAACTCAGGAAGAAATCGACGATATCACAAAATATGCTTTTATGGTAAATGACTTTATGGTTAAATATTTTAAAGAACTTAATATTGATTTGATTGACTTTAAAATTGAGTTTGGTCGTTTCCACGGCAAAATTTTGCTTGCTGACGAAATTTCTCCCGACACCTGCCGTTTCTGGGACAGCACAACCCACGAAAAGCTCGACAAAGACCGTTTCAGACGAGATATGGGCGGAGTTGAAGACGCTTATCAGGAAATTATGAAACGTATCACAGAAGGTAAATAATATTATTTTACATATTTGTTTTTCCCGTCATGGACGGGGAAAGCAGATAAAACAACAAATTAAAAATATATAATTGCGGAGGTTTATTTATGTTCGGCAATATTCATGAAGAATGTGGCGTTTTTGGCATCTATGCCAAAGAAACCGGCGATGTTGTCGCCCAGACTTACCTTGGACTTTATGCACTCCAGCACAGAGGACAGGAAAGCTGCGGAATTGTTGTTAATGATGACGGTGTTTTTTCGCACCACAAGGGACTTGGTCTTGTAAATCAAGTGTTTGACAAAGAGAAAATTGAAGCTCTTGGCAAAGGAAAAATTGCAATCGGTCATGTTCGCTACTCCACTACCGGAAAGCCGAACGTTTCCAACGCTCAGCCACTTGTTGTAAGGCATATTAAAGGTCATATGGCACTTGCCCACAACGGAAACCTTACAAATGCCAGAAATTTAAGAGAAGAATTTGAACTTAAAGGAATGATTTTTCAAAGCACCAACGACACCGAAGCTATTTCTTATACTATAACTCAAGAAAGACTTACCGCCCCATCTATTGAGGAGGCTGTAAATCAGGCTATGTATAAAATTAAAGGTGCTTACTCACTGCTTGTAATGTCGCCCAAAAAGCTTATTGCGGCTCGTGACCCAAACGGATTTAAACCGCTCCAGCTTGGAGAACTTCCAGACGGTAGCTATGTTTTTTCTTCCGAAAGCTGTGCTTTTGATAGCATTGGTGCAACCCTTGTAAGAGATTTAAAGCCGGGTGAAATTGTCGTTGTTGATGATAGCGGTATACGCTCTATTACCGACCATTGCGGAAGCAAGGGGGATATGTGTGTGTTTGAATATGTATATTTTGCAAGACCCGATTCGGTTCTTGAGGGTTCAAGCGTACATATGGCAAGAATTAAAGCAGGTGAATATCTGTGGCAGGAACACCCTGTTGATGCAGATGTTGTAATTGGCGTTCCCGATTCGGGACTTGATGCAGCACTTGGTTTTGCTCAAGCAGGTGGTATTCCGTATGGAATAGGATTTGTTAAAAACAGATATATAGGCAGAACATTTATTCAGCCTTCTCAAGCAGAGCGAACTAATTCTGTTAAAATTAAACTTAATGCCATTTCAAGCACTGTTAAGGACAAGCGTGTTGTAATGGTTGATGACAGTATTGTAAGAGGAACAACCTCTGCAAGAATTGTAAAGCTTTTGCGTGATGCAGGAGCAAAAGAGGTTCATGTTAGAATTTCCTGCCCTCCCTTTGTCGCTCCCTGCTATTTCGGCACGGATATAGACAGCAAGGAACATCTTATTGCCTGTCGAATGAACAACCAAGAAATTTGTAAGTTTATTGGTGCGGACTCGCTCGGATATCTGAGCATTGAGAATGTAAGAAAACTTGCTCCAAATTCAAAATGCAATTTCTGCACAGGTTGTTTTGATGAAAAATATCCAATTGAAGTTCCGAAGGATATGCCAAAGGATAAATTTGAAACTAAAATTTCTGAAAAGGAAAATTCATAACTGACATAAATTGAAAGGAGAAAAATTAATGAAAAGTTTTTCTAACAGCTACAAAGAAGCGGGAGTTGACGTTACCGCCGGCTATAAAGCCGTTGAACTTATGAAATCCCATGTTGCAAGAACAAATACTGACGGAGTTTTAAGCGGTATCGGCGGTTTCGGCGGTCTTTTTCAGCCGAATATTTCTGGTATTTCCCAGCCTGTTCTTGTTTCGGGAACAGACGGTGTCGGCACAAAGCTTAAAATTGCATTTTTGATGGACAAGCACGATACTGTCGGTATCGACTGTGTGGCAATGTGCGTCAACGACATTATCTGCTGCGGTGCAAAGCCCCTTTTCTTCCTTGACTATATCGCAGTGGGCAAAAACTATCCCGAAAAGGTCGCTCAGATTGTAAGCGGCGTTGCAGAAGGCTGCGTTCAATCGGGCTGTGCTTTAATCGGTGGCGAAACTGCCGAAATGCCCGGCTTCTATCCTGTTGATGAGTACGACCTGGCAGGTTTTTCGGTAGGCGTTGTAG